>VGJH01000166.1 GCA_016867505.1 Candidatus Bathyarchaeota archaeon | reverse complement strand
TAACGAACTTGACCCAGACTTTAATGTACAACTACTAACCCTTGATAAAATAACCAAGGAAATTTCGAAAGCAAAAGTTATAACCACCTTTTAGGAGGAATAAAAAACGATTTTATTTACTATAACAACAGAAAATTTGGGAAAAATTATTGATATAGCAAAAAAACTTAAAGAAAAAGATAATGAAATTAGTATATTATTTGTAGGAGATAGTAGAAAATTATTAAATAATCAAGAATTTGTTGATTCGATTAATTTTGTTAAGTTATATTCGTTGGATAGATATGATAAAATTATTGGAGAAGGAATAGAAATTATTGATTATTCTGGTTGGATAAAATTACTTGAAACGTGTAAAAAAAATATTAACTGGATTTAAATCCACCAGATCCAAGCTTTTTTTTCCTTTGACATCTCTCCTTTAATTAAGCCTTTTATCCTAAGTTTATTAAGGAAAACAACAGTTGAGTCTGGGCATCTAACCATTTTTTTTTCTGTCTCTGCTTGAACTTCTCTTGTTGTTATTGGTTGATTAGCATTTTTTAAAATATTAATAATGAATTGATCTGCCTCTTCTCCTTTGAGTATTTTTGGCTCCATACTATGATCTGAGACCCCAAACTTTTATCTTAATCGATCTATTTTCTCAGCAGTGATTCAGCTTGAAGTTATTCACGGTTGGACCAGTTGCGTGTTACCCAATTGTTTTGAAAGCAATGGGTGAGCAGATGTATAGTCATCGAAGTGCAGAATACAAGAAGCTTCATTATGATACAGTTGAAAGGCTTCAGAAGTGGCTTGAAACCCAGAACCCAATTTATCTTTTTAGTAGCACCGGAACGGGTTTTATGGAAGCTGCGGTGAGGAACTGTGTAAAAGATAGCATGCTTGCTTGTGTTAATGGTGATTTTGGGAAGCGTTTCGCAGAGGTTGGTAAAAGCAATGGCCGAAAAGTAGAAGTTTTAGAGCCAATCATTGGTGAACCAATTACTCCACAAGGACTCGATGATGCTCTTAGAAAGCATCCTCAAGTAGAAGCAGTCGCAATTACGCACAATGAAACTAGTGCAGGTTTAATTAATCCCTTACCTGAGCTGTGTGCTGTATCTAAAAAGCATGGTAAACTAATTTTTGTTGATGCCGTCAGCAGCATGGGAGGAACAGAAATTTTAGTGGATAAATGGGGAATTGACATCTGTTTCAGTAGTAGCCAGAAATGTTTTGGGGTGCCTCCAGGATTAGGAATTGGTTCAGTGAGTAAAAGATGCTTAGAAATTGCAGAAAAACTCCCGAATCGGGGATATTACTTTGATCTTATACTTTGGCAAAAAGATCATGAGAAAGGTCAGGGTACACCAGTAACAAGTGTAATTCCTCAAGTCGCTGGATTAAGTGCAGTTTTAAAGATGGTTGAAGAAAAAGGTGGAAAAAAATGGTATTTCGATCTCTATAAACGAAGAAATACAAAGATTCGTCGAGCTGTGAAAAAACTCGGCACACCTGTATACCCAAAACGTGGATATGAGAGCCCAACAGTTAATTGCATTAAAGCACCAAAAGGTGTTCCTGGCCCACAAATCTATGAAGCTATGAGGAAAAAAGGGTATGAATTAGCTCAAGGATATGGTGCATTGAAGGACGTAACTTACAGAATTGGCAATATGGGCTATATCCCAAATCAAAGCCTCAACAGCATGCTCGAAACCTTGAAGCAAGTCTATGATGAAATTTAGTCTATTTATTTTATTATTCTAAAACCATCGAGATCTGATCTGGGTGTTTCTTCAAATATTTTTATTTCATCGACACGTGCCTTTGGTGGCCCTCTTCTACACCAGAAAATGAACTCCTCAATTCTTTCATTTGAGCCCTGAACAGCAACCTCAACTGAGCCATCTGGAAGATTTTTAATCCATCCACTTAATCCTAAATTTTTTGCTATCCTTGATGACATGTTTCTGAAACCTACACCTTGGACATGCCCATGGATTAATAGATGCACTCGTTTCATATTTTTTCGACACCATATTTAGCTGAGATGTAGCAGCTCCCCTCTTGGCTAACCATACATGGTCCTATAGGATTCTGAGGAGTGCATGTATTATTATATAGTGGGCATTCCCATGGGTAAATAATCGCTTTTAATACATCGCCACACCTGCAACCAGATGGCATATGATAATCAACGTCGCTTTCTAGATCATACTTTTTTGATGCATCATATTTTTCGAATTCATTTTTTAATGAAAATCCAGACTTTGTAATAGTTCCTATACCTCTCCAGGATGCATCAACAGTATCAAATACAATATTCATCAACTTTATTGCATTTAAGTTACCTTCTTGTTTGACTATTCTAGTATAGGCGTTTTCAATTTCTCCTCTATTCTCTTTTAACTGTTTTAAAATCATGACAATAGAAAAAAGAATATCTAAAGGCTCAAAACCAGCAATAACTTGAGGTACTTTAAACTTATTTTCGACTTCTTTGTATCCATTTACTCCAATTATTGCACTTACGTGACCTGGATTTATGAATCCATCAACTTTGGTTTCACCAGACTCAAGAACATGCTTCATTGCTGGTGGGATTAATAGATGGGTAGGGTAGACACTAAAATTATTGGGAATTTTTGATAATAGTTCTGAAGCAGTTGTGGGTGCTGTTGTCTCAAATCCGATGCCAAAATGAACCACCTCTTTTCGTGTTTTTTCAGCAATTAATGTTGCATCATGTATGCTATAGACTATTCTTATGTCAGCTCCACGAGATTTTGCGTCAGCTAAGCTGCCTCTAATTGCTGGAACTCTTATCATATCTCCAAACGTTGTCAAGATTGCTCCTGATTCAGCTATTTTGATTGCTGAATCAATTTTATTTGGTGGAACAGTACATACTGGACAACCGGGTCCCATAAGTACCTCAATATTTAGTGGCAATAAGCTTCGAAGTCCATTTTTAGTTATTGCATCTTCATGAGTTCCACATACATGTACTATACGAACGTGCTTACCTTCAGAGAGTTTTTTGATTACTTTGCATATCTTCTTTGCTGTATCTATGTCTCGGAACCCCTGATTGATGTCTGACATTAATTAATGAAAATGATTACAACATAATAAATAAAGGGTTTCTAAAAGCATTAGTTTAAAAGTGTAAATTGCATATTCTGAATGAGAAACTGCGTGTCCGAAAAAGAAGAGAAAGCTACAAAGCTTGTTTTTAAACCAAAAGATGATTTTAAGTTCCTTGCAGCATATGAAGCATATTCAAAGGGATTCGAAAAGGCAAGTGATGAACAGCAAAAACACCTAAATGAATTAATCCAAAAATTGTATGATGATAAAATTGATTATCCTCAATATTATAGTAATGTAAATCAATTCATCTCAGGTTCGGATGAAGGAAAATCCTATAGAAGAGCTCGCATTGAAGGTCAAAGAAAACAGGAATATCAAAAAAGTGAAAGAAAACGTGGTAGAAACGAACGTTACAGAGGTTAATT
>VGJH01000165.1 GCA_016867505.1 Candidatus Bathyarchaeota archaeon | reverse complement strand
TTTATATATTATTTCATCACATATTTTTTTATGAAATAGTACTGGATGACCTCTAATTCCATTATAAACTGGACTTACTATTAGAGCATCTTCTTCTTCAAGTATTTTCATCATTTTTTTTATTAACTTAGAGTCTAAACCAAAATTATCTCCCAGCACTAGAAAAACTGCATCTGCGTTGGTTTCTTTTATTCCTGTTTGGAAACTTGTTGTCATACCTTTTTCATATAAATAATTATGAACTATTTTACAGTGATAACTCTCAACAATCTTTTTTATTGGTTCAGGATTGTATCCAGTGACTACAATAACTTCATCAAGAGTTGAAGTTAAGGTCTGGAGAATCCAGTCTAAAATTTTTTTTCCATCGATTTCGAGTAGAAGCTTATTTTTACCCATTCTACTTGATTTACCTGCTGCTAGTACTACAGCACTTGTTCTCACTTCTTTTTCATCCTCTTAGCAGCTGATTTTACTGCTTTGACAATGTTCACATAACCCGTACATCTGCATAAATTTCCACGTAAATATTCTCTTACCTCAAACTCAGAGGGGTCAGCATTCTCATTCAATAATGCAGCTGTTGCCATAATAAATCCGGGAGTGCAGAAACCACATTGAATAGCAGCTTCATCAAGATAAGCTTCCTGGATTGGATGCAAGTTCTCACCATTTGATAATCCTTCAATAGTGTCAACTTTATGCCCATTAACATCCACTGCCAGAGTCATACAAGCTAAAATCGCATTTCCATCAAGCAGAACCGTGCAAGCACCACACTCTCCAACACCACAACCATACTTGGATCCAGTTAGATTCAATTCATCGCGTAATAAATTCAATAATAGAGTGTTTGGCTCTAAATCGAAGGTTCTTTTTTTATTATTGATGATTATCTCAGTTTTCATTTTTCTGTCTCCGTTTTTTCGAGTAATATATTAAATGCTTCTTTTGTCAAGCCTTTTATCGCATTTTTCCTATAACTAGCAGAACCTCTAGCATCAGTGATTGGTTTAATTTCTTTAGAAGCTTTAACTGCAATTTCTTGAATCAGATCATTATTTAATTTTTTATCGAGAAGAGACTCTTCACATGATACTAATCTAATTGGGATTGGAGCTACGCTTCCTGCTACCATACTTAATTTAAGGATTTTTCCATGAATTACCTCTGCTTGTACAGCAAGGCTTACTGTAGCTAAATCAAGACTAACTCTACCTATTTTCCTATAATAACTAAAATTGTTATTGTTTGGTATTTGAAATTGAATGTGGGTTAAAATTTCATCTTTCTCTAAAATTGATTTACTTGGTCCTTTGAAAAATTTTTCGAGATTTACAATTCTTTCTTTTCTTAAACCCACAATCTTTGTGTCAGCATTTAATGCTATTAAGGCAGCTGCGCTATCAGCAGCTGGAGATGCATTGCATAGATTTCCTCCAATAGTAGCTAGATTCCTAATTTGGACAGAGCCAATGACTCTTGTAGCTTGGTGTAAAATGTTTGCTTTATCATAAATTATTGAATTTTTTTCAATATCTCTAATTTTCGTCAATGCACCGATTGTTATTCTATTATTTTTCTCTTCAATATTTGTTAATCCTGTGATTTGTTTAATGTTAATAATGTTACTGGGTCTTAATACAGACTCTTTCATTTTTGGGATTAGGTCTGTTCCACCAGCTAATATCTTAGTATCTTCTGGTAATTCTGATAATAGTTTGCATGCTTCTTGGATATTTGAAGGAGTAAAATATTTGAAATTATGAAGAATATGCGTGTTATGTTTATTTATACTCATTTTTGAACCTCCCTAAATGATTCAAGGATTTTATCACGAGTAATTGGTAAATCGTAGAAGCGAGTGCCTAAAGCATTGTACACAGCATTTGCTATTGCACCCGCAACTGGATTAAGTGCGCCTTCACCAATTCCTTTAGCACCGAATGGACCCGTTGGTTCATAAGTATCAACAAAAAAGACTTCAAAATCATCTAAATCTGGCATATCTGGGCTGTAAGGAATTTTATAATCTGTTAAATAGCCCCGATTTATTAGATCCCCTGAAGTCGTATCGTAGCTCATATCCTCAAGTGTTGCCATACTGAAACCTTGAGCAAGTCCCCCATGAATCTGCCCTTCTGCTAAGCTTGGGTTAATTACTGTTCCAATATCTGCTCCAGCTATTACTTTCTTTAAAATTATTTTTCCTGTCCATGTATCAATTTCAATTTCAACAAAATAACCAGTAAAGTGTGGTGGGCATGCTGGTTGACGATAACTATCTACTGCTGCGATGCTTCCCCAATTCTTATGGCGTGCAATATACAATAATTCTTTAAAGGTAATTTCTCGTCCCTGAACACCTTCTGCATAAACGATGCCTTGCTTTTTGTTTTGATCCACTTTAAACTTTAAAGCTGAAGCTTCAGCATCTAAAACTCTTGCTGCAAATTGTCTAATCTTCTCTTTAATTTGTTTAGCTACTTTAAGAGCTGCTCCACCACCACTATATATTCCTCGACTTGCATGTGTACAAACATCATAAACTGTAGTGCTCGTGTCTGCTGTGATTATGTTTACATTTTCAAGTGGTAGACTTAATTCTTCAGCAATAATTTTCGCATGTGCTTCAAGGGTACCGCCACCATGATCCATTAATGCTGTAATATAATCGATTGATCCATCTTCATTTAATTTTATTATACACCCACTAAAATCGATAACAGTTCCTGGTATAGGGCTTCCTGCACTTGAAGTATGATAACCACGACCAAAGCCTATGCCTTTTCTAAACCTTCCTGTTTGACTATTACTAGCAGGCTTATTTTGCCAACCAATTTTTTTTGCCCCCAATCTAATTATTTCTTCCACTCCACAGCTCTGGATGATACTTTTAACAGTAGGACCTTGCCCCCAAAAAACGTCTCCTAAACCAACATAATTTTTTATTCTAAAATCAAGTGGATCCACTTTTAGAGCTTCAGCAAGCTCATCCATTAACTGTTCAACCATCCAAGTTACTTGAGGATTACCATACCCACGAAAAGCACATGAAGGAGTTTTATTTGTATAAACACCAATACTATGGTAACTTTTAGCTTTTAATTTATATAGACTTACCCACCAACCAGCCATGCATCCCAGTAAACTATATGCTTGAATTTGATGTGAACCCAGATCAAGTATAGCGTCAAGATGTCCAGCGATTAGAGTGCCATCTTTTTTTGCCCCTAGCTTTAAATTAAAAATCATATTATAACTAGCATGGTCTCTCAGATCTTCTTCTCTAGTCAATGCTAATTTGACTGGTTTACGTGTCTTTAGAGCCATGGCAACAGCAATTGGTACAATAATATTGACTTGAATACTTGATCCAAAACTTCCACCTATTGGGACTTTATGGATTCGTATCTTTCCCATTGATAATCCAAAAATCTCATGCAAAAGTAGACGTGTATTATGGAGTGTCTGAGTTGTACTCCAGATTGAGACCCCTCCATTGATATCAGG
>VGJH01000164.1 GCA_016867505.1 Candidatus Bathyarchaeota archaeon | reverse complement strand
TCGTATGTTGGGTTTGGTATTTTGCCTCCGCTATATCCTGGATATGATTCGATTATGCCTTTTAATCGAATAAATACTGCTTCAGTGCACCAGAAACATCCTCCACCTAATGTTGCATATTCAAAACCGTTTTCAAGATTTTTTTCTGACATTACCATCAATTATTTTTCTGAACCGAGATTCAATAAGCTTCGTAAAATGTGTCTTTCAACACTTATAGAATTGTAAACTCTATAAGCTTGTGGTCACTTTTATTCCTAAATCTGGTGTTTTAAATGAGAAATGAGTTTAAAAGGATGATGAAGCAAGGAAACCAGGGTTTTGGTACTTGGATTACTGTTGAAAGTCCCATGTGTACTGAACTAATGAGCAGTTTTGGGTTTGATTATTTTGTATTCGATAATGAGCATTCCCCCCTTGATATGCTGCATATTCAGACCTTAATGCAAGCAATGAGAGGCGATAGTAAGACTACTCCAATAGTACGCCCCTGGTGGAATGATATGGTAGCAATTAAGAGGGCTCTTGATATTGGGGCTCAAGGGATTCTAGCACCCTGGATTAATAATGAGGAGCAAGCGAAGGCTGTGGTAAGTTATACAAGATATCCTCCTAAAGGATTGCGTGGTTGTGGTCTAAGAAGGGCTTATCTCTTTGATCCAGATTACCTTAAAACTGTAGACGATGAAATTTTTATAGCTGTACAAATTGAGACTCAAGAGGCAGTTAAAAATGTCGATGCGATCTGCAGTGTTGAAGGTATTGACTGTTGTTATATAGGCCCCTCAGATCTTTCAGCCAGTTTTAATCATTTAGGTGACATGAAAAACCAAGAAGTTCAAGATGCAATCGATAAAGTTTTCGATGTATGTAGAGCTCATGGGGTTGCAGCTGGGATACATGAAGGTAGTGGAAAAACTCTCCGAGAAAGAATTGATAAAGGATACAACATGGTAACGCTTGGTAATGATTTAATCTACATGAAACAAGGAGTATTAAATCAGTTCAAAGAATTAGGAATTAAAAAATAAATCATTCAAATTCTACAGTCGCTGGTGGCTTTGGCGTTAGGTCATAATAAACGCCACCTACACCTGGGTGTACCTTTAAAATTTTTTCTGCAATTACTTTAAGAGTAGACCAAGGCACTTCCACAATCTCAGCAGTTAAGAAATCTTTCGACATTATCGCTCTAACGCATATTTTGAAACCATTTTCAGCATTTCCACCAACATTAATTAATACTCTGCTAATTTCTGGATGTTTTTCTTGTAATTCTTTTTGAAGAACCCTTAAACTTGAGTAAATTTGTCTCTTTTCATCAATTTTTAACAAAATCACATTTCCATAACTTCTATTGCCATTTATTACTCCTGTAGCTTTCTCTTTTAAGGTGCTAACTTTCACATTATTTTTAGGAATTTTAACATATTCTGAAACTTCTTTTTCAAGAGTCTCATTTAATTTAGGTTTATCCTCGCCAAATATTGCTGCAAAATATTGACTTGGATTTAAATAAGATAAATTTTCTTCAACTATTGTTGTCGCTTCTTTTTCGATTTCAAGTTTTTCTTGAGTAATTTCTCCGACCACTCTTACGCTTAAGCCAGGTCCTGGGAATGGTTGACGTTCAGATAATTCTGTTGGCATTCCTAAATGACGGGCAACCATTCTGACCTGCCACTTGTATAACTGTACAAGAGGTTCCACAATTTTGTAACCATATAGTTCTACAGGATTGATGCCAATCTGTTCAAGTATGTTGTGTTGAGTTTTGACTCCTGCTGCTGTCTCTTCAATGTCTGCCTTTATAGTTCCTTGAACCAAGAATTTGCAACCTTCTTTTTTTGCAGCATCCCTGAATGTACTATAGAAAGTATCTCTGAATGCTTTTCTTTTATCTTCTGCATCTTTTAATCCCTTTAAAGCATTCATGAATCTTACGCGTTCATTAAGTATCTTAACAGGTAGATTCATAGGTGGAGACGATAAAAGCTGTTTTACTTTTTCAGGCTCTCCTACTCTCATGAAATTGTCGTCAATGAAAACACATACTAGGTTTTTGCCAATGGCTTTGTATGTTAATGCTGCAGAAACGGTGCTGTCCACTCCTCCTGAAACAGCAATAAGCGCTTTATCCTTACCAAGAACCTGCTTAATGGCAGTCACTTGTTTTTCTATAAATAGTTCAACATTGAATTCTGACATGTCTTCATAAGATCATTGATGGAATAAATAAGTTATAATAATAAAAGTTTTAACTGCTAAAATTACCCAAAAGCTAATCAATAACATAAGCTATGCATCCAAGAAATGCTTGAGGCGTAAGTCATTGAGACCAAGTTTCTTAATTATTGGTAGTGGAATGGCGGGCCTCAGTTTTGCACTAAAAATTGTGGAACTAGGAAATGTACTGATATTCTCAAAAGAATCAATGGAAGTTTCAAACAGTAGCTTAGCTCAGGGAGGAATAGCTTCAGTTCTGAGTATTAATGACACATTTGAAGATCACATCTTAGATACTTTAAATGTTGGACAAGGTATAAGCAATCGTAAAATTGTTGAATTAGTAGTAAAAGAAGGTCCAAATGAGATTAAACGTTTAATAGATTATGGCGTATCTTTTGATAAAAATAATGGGGCTCTTGATTTAACACGAGAAGGGGGTCATAGTAAAAGACGTGTGGTCCACGTTAAAGATCAAACTGGAAAAGCTGTTCAAAACGTATTGATTGAGAAGGTAAGGAGTATATCAGGTATAAAAACTGTTCATAGGGTTAATGCTATTGATCTAATCACTAAAAATGGGAGATGTATTGGAGTTAAGGTTCTCGAAAATTCAGAAATTGTAGAATATTATGCTCCTTATACAATTCTTGCTACAGGTGGTGTTGGGCAACTTTATGCTAAGACCTCTAATTCCTTGATAGCGACTGGCGATGGAATTGCTATGGCTTGGAGAGCAGGAACTGAGATACAAGATATTGAGTTTATTCAGTTCCATCCAACTGTTTTGGATAGGGGAGAGAGCCCATATTTCCTAGTCTCAGAAGCTGTTCGAGGTGAAGGTGGTATTTTAAAAAACCATGAAAGGCAGAGATTTATGCAGAGATATCACCCATTAGGAGACCTAGCACCACGAGACACTGTAACTAGAGCAATAGTAAAGGAACAGGAACATGGACAAGTCTATCTTGACATAAGAAACAAAGGAAGAGAATATCTAAAGGAGCGTTTTCCAGCAATTTATCATGAGTGTGAGCAGAATTATATTAGCATGGAGAGAAACTTGATACCAATATCTCCAGCAGCTCATTATACCTGTGGTGGAATTAAGGTTAATGAGTTTGGTGAAACTAGCATTTCTGGTTTATTTGCTTTAGGTGAATGTACTTGCACAGGTGTTCATGGTGCAAACCGTTTAGCTAGTAACAGCACATTAGAATGTTTAACCTTCAGTACCTTTGCATACAATAAAATTAAGGAACTTGGCATTAATGGAGAAAGTGATAAACAAGTTGTTGA
>VGJH01000163.1 GCA_016867505.1 Candidatus Bathyarchaeota archaeon | reverse complement strand
CAACATAATATCGATGTCTCTAGGAAGTCTAGTTGGCTTTGTTCCACTCTACCTAGTCAATAATTATGGCTTCACTTTAAGGTACAGTTACTGGCTTATGATTCTACTAGCAAGCATAATTTTTGTTGCACAAATCCCCTTTTACTGGCAAATGTTCAAGTATGTAAAAGAAGAGAAACGCGAAAATGGACTCAAATTCAACATCAAATCCAAAGAAGTTGTAGTAAAATACTCGATCATTCAGGTGATTCAAATGTTGGCTTTCGGTCCCTTCTCAAGCATGTTCACCTTCTTTGTTAACAAAAAATTTGGAGTTGAGTCAGACGCCCTAGGAGGAATGCAGTTTATCTCATATTTCGTTCAAGCAGGCTCAAACCTCCTGAGCCCAAAAATTTCTAATCATTTTGGCTCAGTCAAAACCATCACTGCCAGTTTAATTCTGGCGTCACCCTTCTTCGCATTATTCACCATCGCACCCAGCTTCCTCTGGATCTCAATAATCTACATTACTCGGCTTGGAGTAGCTTCAATCTGTAACCCGCTATTGCCTTCACTATTTTTCAAGCTTCTCTATGAGGAAGAGTCAGCAACTGCTAATAGCATAGCTTCGATGGCATCTAACGGTGCATCAATCTTCACTCCAAGAATTGGAGCATACCTCGTTGACTCAGTCTCAATTAATGCTCCTGCAATACTTGCTGCTTTAATGTACCCAATATATGGAGCAACGTTTTACTACTTCTTTAAAAACCTGAAGCCACCAAACATAGAAGTCGCTCAAGAAGTAACCAAACAAAATTAAATTTTTATTATAGAATGAACTTTAAGAATATTTTTGATTAAATTTTTTCAGTTGATCCTCTGAAAGGTAATACTTACCATTAACTTCAATAAATATCCCTGATTTCCCAAGCCTTTTAAACATTGCATCCTTAAATCTAAAGGGGAGCTCAAGCTCTTCTAATGTTAATGCTTTTGATTCACTTAATGCTCCTTTAACACGAAACCTTTCAGCAACCTTATTTAAAAAAGCCTCAACTCTTTCACGTCTTCTAAACATATTATTCACCAAAAAAAGATAAAAATTCTCTAGTATAGTCACTTGTTTATGTTAGGATACACTGCTTCTGCCACAACATCCCCAACAGTAATCGATTTCACCACTCTAATTGTTTTTGTTTCTTTACCAACTATGTCAATTTTAGCTACTTCAATGGTTGCCTCTTCACCAACCCAATCCTTCAAATCTTGAACTTGCTTCTCTACACCATCTACAATAAACTTAAGTGAACATAACATGGTAATATTTTCCTCATTTTGCTCAATTCTTAGGAAACCACTTCTATAACCTAAAATCGTTCCATCAATAGAATCCTCTACACCATTCCTGAGAGTGTAATATGTAGCCCTCACCCACCGCCACCTAAACCACTTGTGTTTAACATCTTTCAATTCTGGTTGCTGAATAGGCTGATTGTTCTCAGCAGATACCGTCATAAAAACTCCGCCAACTACTAGAGCAGCTAAAAGCAGAGCAATTACCTTCGACTTCGTCTCCACTTATATCACCGACCAAAAATCCTTTTTCTATATAAAAACGATTTCTCACCACTAATGCTAATTCCTAATGTACACCAAAGGTCTACTTCTCATTACCAAGAAGCTCCTCCTCCACCCTCATGAGAAGGCCAATCTTCTTCTCCCACCGCTTATAGAACTCATGTTGACGGTACCCGATATAAAGGTTGTATCCCAAAACTACAATTATACTTCCTAATATTATCGTCTCAATAATCTCACGTGGCCTCCATTGGAAAACGATCAATCGGGGTAGAAGCAGCAGGATAAGAATACCGCTAAGGATCACTGTTACCAAGCTTCCAGTCCTGAAACTACTCCACTCTTGACTTATCTCAAAAAGAAACTCATGTAAACTTCGTACTGGTAGCTTTTTTCCTATATTATCCTCAGTCATACTAGATAATTTTTCAAGCATCTATTTTTAAAGTGATTGCACCAAAGGTCTATAGCAATTTATCCAAAGTATTTCTGAGCTGATCGTAGACTTCTCTGCCCTGTTTTGTGATAATAAGGCCTTCACCTTGATTATCTAAATATTTTTTTTCCATGAGGTAGACTATGTGTTTTTGGTAGTCATCGTAACTGAGTGTTGTAGCTTTTCTCCATACATGGGTCATTGGCTGTGGTTGAGGATTATAGTATAGATACTCTAGTATTTCGAATCTAATCTGTACAGATCCTTTCCTTGAACTTGGCAACTAGAATACCTCACCAATATGGCATTGATTTCAAATATATTCTTGAGGGTTAAAGATACTTCCCTTTCATTATTCTTTCTTGTACCGAAACTAGGATCAAAACATACGTTTTTATTGCAGCCTATTAAAAAAATTCATTATTATGGTATGATTTTATTTTGGTGAAATTGATGCAGTCAAGCTACAATCCATCAAATTGGGAGCTAACTAAGAGGCTTCTTGGCTACTTGAAACCTTTCTTGTGGACTGTTTTAGCGATGCTTATAACTGCTTTCGGAAGGGAAGGCATCTACAGTTTAGTTGCTCCTTTGGTTGTGATGCTCATAATCGACTTTGTCCTAGTGCCTGTTCCAGGAGGTTCAAATTGGTTAATTGAATTTATTAAAAACTGGATAGGTATTACCGATAGAAGCGGTCTACTATTCATACTGTTTCTAATGATTGTATGTGCAGCAGCATTACGAGGAATCTTCTTTGTTATACACCGCTTATACAGAGCTGTCCTAAGCCAGGGAATCCTGCGTAACATGCGTCGCGAATTCTACTATGCTCTAGTCAACAAGTCCTTCAATTATCTCGGGCAGGTTAGAACAGGTCAAATCATTAGCAGGGTAACAAGCGACATGGGGGCGATTGACCTCTTCTACTCTGAAACAGTCCGTGAATCATTCCGAATGACTCTACAACTCAGCATAGCCCTCTATGTTCTTTTCACAGTTAACTCAAGCCTTGCACTAATATGCGTTCTACCACTGCCCTTCATCTTTGCATACGTTCGATTTTATACAAGAGCAGTCCGCCCATTCATGACTTCAGCAAAGGCACAGTTTGATTCACTAAACAGCATACTAATCGAAGGGATCACCGCACAAAAACTCATCAAAGGCTTTGGTCAAGAAGAGGCCTTCACAAAAAGGTTCGACGAAGATAATCGTGAGTATGTGGCTAAGAGTCTCAAGACTGCGCGCCTTCAAGCGCTGTACACTCCCTCAAACTCTGTCATTACAGCAATTGGAATGGCGTTAGTGATTATTTTTGGGGGCGAGCGAGTCTATAATAACCAGCTTACCCTTGGAGCATTTATTCTATTTGTTAGTTACTACAACCAACTAGTATCCCCTATACGTATGTATGCAAGGCTCATTGATTTTTATCAGGATGCCCTTGTTAGCGCTCGACGTGTCTTCGAAGTGATTGATGTTGGGCAGGATATGCCTGAAGATCCGAATGCAATCGAGCTTCCTAGGCTTAAGGGAAGCATAGTTTTTCGAGATGTCTCTTTCCGATACGGT
>VGJH01000162.1 GCA_016867505.1 Candidatus Bathyarchaeota archaeon | reverse complement strand
TTTGCTGAAGCTCATTATGTTAATGGTTCTTTCCTTAAGGTTTCCAATTGTACTTGGTGCAACAAATTTGTTATCGTCGTAGACATAGTGAAGATAAATTTCATCAGAGAATATTGTTAAATCATTATCCTCTGCGAGGTCACCAACTGCTTCAATCTCTTTTTTAGTATAAACTGTTCCTGTTGGGTTATTTGGATTACATACAAGAATCGCTTTAGTTTTTTTAGTGATGTAATTTGGTAAGTTATCTAAATCCATATGATATTTTCCTTTAGAAAGCATAGCAATATTCAGTTTAACACCCATTTCTCTAAGCATAGAGTAATGATTGCTGTAGCTTGGTTCCCATAATAATACTTCATCACCTTCTTTCAAAACGGATGCAAGTGCGATGTATAATGCTGCACTACTACCAGCAACAGGCAAGACATTGTTAGCATTATATTCAGGACCAATCCATTTCTTATAATAGTCAACAACAGCGTCTCTAAACTGTTGAGGAATATTAGCTCCACCGTAATGGGTCCATTCACCACCCGCTGCTATTGCCTTTTGAACAGCATCAATGGCTACTTTGGGGGCTTCAACATCAGGATCACCTGCACTCAATCTGATATGTGGTTTAGACAAGTAACAACCTCGTCTCTAATACATTACATGGCTTATATAATACTCTATAAAACACCCGCGCTATTCAGCTGTATACTCCACATATTATAAATAGGATAATTTTCTCCTAAAAACCAGTGCAATAACACCTAAGCAACCAATTATTATCCCAAAAAAAGGTTGGAGAATTAGTAAAATAAAACCAGATAAGGTTAGAGCAAGTCCAGACATTAGTGCAGTAAACTTATTCATAGTAAAAGTTGTGATTAATCCCATGAAGCCTCCCATTAAGACAAATAATGATGTGTAATTCACAATTTTTGTTAGCATTTTCTGTTGCTCTGTTTGATTATCTTGCTTTATTTCACTTGTTAAATAAATTAAGAATCCAGTTAGAATTGTTGATACGCTTATTGTTAAGTAGATGAATTTCATGGCACGGTTTGACAAGCCTTTCACAAAAATATGTAGTTTGTAAAATAAAAAATTAGAAGAGGAATCCGCTTTTAAGAGGGTCATTTGGGTCAATTAATATCTGTGTGAAAGCAGTAACATAGGCTGTTGCACTCACATCTGGGAGGATTGCCTTATATTTGCCCAATTTCATTTCTAACCCAATTTTTCCATAATGTAATGTACCAATCGTGCTCTCAGCGATGAATCCTTCACCTATTTTTAATTCGCCTTTCCCATACAATGCAGCCATTCGAGCGTTAGTGCAGGTTCCTGCTGGGCTTCTACAACTCTGCATTGGACCAAAAACATTCCAATGGCGTGTACTATACTCTTTCTTGCTGGGTTTCGTGTAGAATGTAACTAGGTCAAGGATGCTGAGTTCAGGGTATGTGGGATGATCTAGCTTTAATTTACCTGCGAGATGATTACGAATACTCCATCCAAGGGTAATCCACTGGTCTTTATTTTCGGGTGTTGGCACTATCCCTAATGAGTCAGCGTCAATGAAGGCGTACCACAACCCTCCAAAAGCAATATCTGCTTTAACCTTACCAATCTTGGGGATCTCTTCTTCAATTGTCTTCCAATAGAAACTGGGCACACCCTGCATTGCTATGCTCTCTGCTTCTCCATTCTTCACTTTTACACGGGTTTTGACTAGGCCAGATACTGTGTCGAAGGTTATGTCTGTGTATGGTTCTTTCACCTCAATCATTCCAGTATTGATTAATGCTGCAGAGCAGCTGTATGTGCTATCACCACATGCACTGAAGTAGCCATCTGTCCAAAGATAGATTACACCAACATCTGCTTCAGGAACAGTTGGCTCAGTAAGAACAGCACCCAATAAACCAGCGAAACCACGAGGCTCTTTTAGCATAGTAGGCCTAAGATGATCATAATTTTTTTGGAAGTACGCTTGCTTCTCAGCCATGTTTTTTCCTTTAAGTTTCGGAACTCCACCAATAAGAATGCGTGTAGACTCCCCACTACTGTGAGTGTCAATGCATGAGAGGTATCTACTAATCTTCAAGGATGAACACCTAGATTAGAATAGTTTCTACTCTTTATGTGATTATCGATGTAATAAGAAAAATTATTTTGAAGATAGTGTCCAATCCTTTGTTTTAGGAATTAACCAACCAGGCACAATTATCAGAGCTGAAAGTGAGGCTATAACGCATAAGATAAAATATTCAATTTTCATTGGCGCCATCTTCATTATTCCTTGAAGTGGTGGAAACGTTAATACCCCAACCTGTAGAATAAAAGAGGATATTACAGCTAAAAGTAGTCCAGGATTATTTGTGAATGCTGATAATCCTTGCTTAAACAGGTGTTTTGTCTCACTACGAACCTGATATGCTAACACTAATTCAAATAAGACAATACTGGTCACACAAACACTCCTCGCTACTGCTATATCGCCTGTCCAATAATAGACTAGGTAATATGGTATGAAATCTGCGAGAAAAGCGAGAACCGCTGAGAAACCTATGAAACCCCAGTACCTATCAAGTAGCCCCTCTTTTGGGTTGCGTGGCTTCTGCTCCATTAACCCCGTTTCTCCTGGGTCATTGCCTAAAGCAATAGCTGGTAATCCATCAGTTACTAGGTTAATCCATAACACGTGTATTGGGAGAAAAGGCACAGGCAAACCTAAGCTACTTGTGACAAAGATTAACAGAAATTCATCAAAGTTGGCACACAGCATGAGTCGCACATATTTAGTAATATTGCTGTAGATTCGTCTGCCCCCTTCAACAGCTTTAACTATTGTGGTAAAGTTATCATCCTCTAAAATCATGTCTGCTGCTTCTTTTGTGACATCGGTCCCCTTAATTCCCATGGCAATACCAATGTCCGCAGTTTTCAATGCAGGTGCATCATTTACGCCGTCACCAGTCATTGCTACGATATGCCCTTTCTTTTTCAGTGCCTGAGCTATTCGAGTTTTATGTTCAGGAGAGACACGTGCACAGACCCTGATATCTTCAACAATCCTATCAAGTTCCTCTTCAGATAACTCGTTGATGTAATCACCAACTAAAACCAAGTTCTGGTGATCATGCTCTAAAATACCTACCTGTGTAGCAATCGCCTTAGCAGTTATTACATGATCTCCTGTAAGCATCACCGGCCTAATTCCTGCTTGTTTAGCTAACTTGATTGCTTCCTTAACTTCCTCGCGTGGCGGATCAATAATGCCTAAAAGCCCTACAAAAATTACATTTTTTTCTGATTCTTCAAGAGTGGGAGAAACCTGATTATAATTGAAGGTTTTAAATGCTACTCCAATAACTCTTAAGGCATCTTGCCCCATTGTTTGAATCATTTCTGTGAAGTACTCACGATCTTTTTTTGATATTTCTCTGATGTTTTTACCTTCTTTAATGTAGATACTATCCTTCAAGAGCTCCTCTGGTGCCCCTTTAATGTATGAAGTCAAACCAGATGAGTTATGATATATTACGCTCATCCTCTTCCTATTTGAATCAAAAGAGTATTCAACCAGCAGTTTTTC
>VGJH01000161.1 GCA_016867505.1 Candidatus Bathyarchaeota archaeon | reverse complement strand
TAAGGTAAAGGTCAATAAAATTGATCCCATACTTATTGAGAAACTTGGCATTCAAGAGAAGAAAGGTAAACTGATTGTGCCTGTTGTTAACGAATATCCATGTTATATAATGGGCTCAGGATATGGAATGTGGCCGGTCACTATAGATTATGATATCCAAACAACTTGTCCAGACGTATTCGATGAATTCAAGCTTAAAAACATCCGATTTGGTGATATAGTCTGCTTACGAGATCAATTGAATTGGTATGGTAGAGGATACTACAAAGGTGCGGTAACGATTGGTATAGTAATTCATGGATGGAGTTACCATGCAGGTCATGGTCCTGGAGTAACAACTATTCTAAGTACAAAAGATGATACAATACAGGTTAAATTAGATCAGAATGCAAATATTTCAAAATATCTTGGGATAAAATAATTTACTCTAATTTTTTTTCTCTTCTTAGAAAATCACCAACATCAAATATGTTATTCATTATTATTTTATTTTTTATAGTATCTGCTCGAGCGACTCCTAAACAATCATTATTATTCATGACTAAATAGTGTAAGCCAAGCATAATTTGAGGAGATGATTTTAATATATTTTCAATAAAAATGTCTCGCCCACATACAAACAGCCATGCTGTCTCATCATTTACCCAAATTTTATTTGTTTTATCTTCTTTAGCTATCTGTTCTAATAAAATCGTGCTGGGGTTCCATGTTTTTTTAGTTCTGCCAATAAATGTACCAATGTAGGTTAGTCTACTACGATCTTTAATGAAATTTAATAATTCTGTATTAATAATGAAGCGTTTATCATTAATTTTTATAATTTCTTTTTCAATTAACATCGATGAATTTATATTTTTCAAAAATTCTTCATATTCTCTCATTTTTTCATCACTTTCGCAATAAAAAAACCTTGGGTATGATTAATATCTGGCCAAAACCGCATAGTCTGTAATATTTTTTTACTAAATTTATATTCAAATGCTTCAGTAAGACCTGGTAAACCTGGGCCAGTAAAATGTTCTAATTCAATTGGGTAATTATCTAGAAGCCATTGAATGTTATTCTCGTTTTCCTCTGGTTCAAGACTGCAAGTTGAATAAATTAAAACACCATTATGTTTTAGTTGTTTCAACGCGGAGTCTAATAGTTTTTTTTGTTCAACTGAATTTTTTTTAACATCCTCTAAAGTACGTTTTTTAAACCAATTTTTATCAGTAACAAAATTACCTGAACATGGTGCATCTAAAAGTATTTTATCAAAAAAATTGGCTTCATAATTTATTTCAGCAGAATTTCCCCAATAAACTATACAATTCTTTATACCACATCTTTCTAATTGATTCTCAAGAGAATACAGTCTTCTCCTACTCGAATCAAAAGCTACCAACACTCCCTGATTATTCATCCAAGCAGAAATTTGAGTCGTTTTTCCTCCAGGTGCTGAGCACATGTCCAAGACTCTTTCAAAAGACTTTGGAGCCATTACTTCAACAGGGAATTGTGCAGCTGCTTCTTGTATAGAGTAATATCCAAGAAGATAATCAATTGTTGAACCTAAACTAAATTCTACTTCTGAAACATTGAAACCATCTCTTAGCCAATCAATTTTTTCAAATTTTGCCTTTTTATGAATAAATTTCTGTTCAATTTCTGGAAAACTAGTTTTTAATGTGTTCACTCTTAAGGATTGTTTAGTTAGCTCTTTACCTGTTAATTCGTGTCCCATCTCTCTATATCTTTTTAAGAAAATTTCTTTGCTCAAATGAATAACATTTGATCCTGCTTTTTGGGTTATTTATTAATATCTATATTTAATCTAAAAAAATAATGTATAATTTATTTTTTATATTTATTGAAGAATTCTTCCGTTAATGAAACGAATTGTTCCGCATCTTGCATTGTATGTGGTTCTGCCAACATTGCGTGGCAGTTTGTTGGGCTTAAGTAAGCAACTCCATTTTCAAGCATATGTCTGAAAAATGCTTTTGTTGCATCAATGTTTGATTGAGCTGACTCAGCAGCGTTTTTAGGTTTGTTATTGGCGAAGTGAATGGCGAATATTGTTGTTACACCAGTAACTGATGCGGGTAGCTTATACCTAGAAATGATGTCTTCTACTCCCTTACGAATTTTATCTCCAACTTTAGTAATTTTTTTATGAATTTTTCCTCCTCTAATAATATCAAGAGTCTCAGATCCTGCAACCATACTGATTGGATTTCCTGTAAAGGTTCCTCCTTGAGCTGAGCGTTGTTCAGCTTGAGGATATTTTATTTGATCTATCCTTTCAAATATATCCTGTCTACCAACTAATGCTCCTATTGGAAATCCTCCACCAACAATTTTCCCTAAAACCGTAATGTCTGGTGTTACATTGAAATACTCTTGGGCGCCACCAGGAGAGAGTCTGAAGCCCGTTATTACTTCATCGAAGACTAGAAGTGTACCGTTTATTTCACATAATTCTTTTAATCCTAAAAGATATTCCTGTTCAGGCATCACAAATCCCGCTACACCCTGAACTGGTTCAATAAGCAAAGCTGCTACATCTTTATTACTTAATGCTTTTTTTGCAGCATCTAAGTCGTTGAAGGGTATAGCGATTGTGTTTTCTAATGCTTTAGGGTCAAGACCTGCCGATTCTTGTTTAGTAAATGGGTAATTGACTGCTTTATGGAGTGGATCATAGCCTCCATGCCATCCCCCCTCCATTTTAATAATTTTTTGTCTACCTGTAAATGCACGAGCTAATCTAACCGTGTAAAGATTTGCTTCCGTTCCACTACTAGTGTATCTCACCATTTCTGCAGAGGGTACTAATTCACAAATTTTTTCTGCTAGTTCAATTTCTAACTCATGAGAAAATCCATAATGCGTACCTAAAGGGAGTTGCTTTTTAACTCTATCAATAACTCGTTTTGGGCTATGTCCTAATATAAGAGCCCCATGGCCTACCCAATAATCTGTGTAAACGTTATTTTCGACATCAGTTAATTTTACACCTTCAGCGCTTTTAACGTAAAAGGGATATGGTGGAAGCGCTCGTAAACCATATGTAACTCCGCCTGGTAGAACTTTTTGAGCTCTTTCATAGAGTTCTTTGCTTTTTTTAGTTTTTAGCTCATAGTTTGGCAAAACACATCAATCAAATAAAGTTAGATGGGATGTTTAACGGTTTCCCATAATTATTATTGGAAGGATATTGGTGGTAATACATCTTTTCCAGTTCTTACTTTAAGTTCTTGTAGATCTTGTTTCTGCATATATAGGATATTCCAGAACTCTTTTGGCATGTTTGGTTCATCCTTATATAAATGCTCAATTCTATAGATTTTTTCAAGATGTTTTGATAATCTAATACTAAATTGTTGAATGTACTCTTTTTCTTCATAGTCTTTATTGAATATTATTTTAAAAAGTGTTTTTAAATCGTCATACTGAGGAATATACCCTATTGGAGTTCTAATTGCTCCAAATTCATCATTTACTCTTCCTTCAGCCCATTGTATCCAAATTTTTTTATCAAGTTTACTATTTGTATATTTTCCTTCATGTTTTAAAAAATAATTTGTCGAGTAAATTTTTGGTGG
>VGJH01000160.1 GCA_016867505.1 Candidatus Bathyarchaeota archaeon | reverse complement strand
TTTTTTTAGGACTAAATACTTATTTTATTTAAAAAAATGAATTTTACTCAGAAAAATATAATATTGATGTTATTACATGATATCATTGGTGGGCGTAACGTGTGTGCTCAGATACAAGAGTATAAATGCCCTTACTGTCCAAGACTAGCTTCCAGTCCTGGTGGAATTCGTTTCCATGTAAAATTAACTCACCCTGATAAAATAGACGATTTTAATTTGAATCATTATCCTAATATGACTAAACAATTTAAAGAAAGAAATCCCCTTTACTAAAATCCCATTTTTTTTATAATGGACATACTTAATAGCCAAAATTTTGAAGGTATCTTTTTTATAAGGACTAAATATTTTTGAGCGAATAATCCTCGATCTTTCCTAATAAGTTCATACGATTTGCTTAGATGAGTTAAAAAACAACATAATGATGAAGAAGGATCGAATAATCGATCCATAAACTAGGACAACATTTATGTCCAAACAAATTGAATTTAGATTTCTTCTAATAACAAACTTAATTATACCAAATGCATTTAGGAAGTGTCAATGAGTAAAAATGTCACTTTAAATAATCCCTCAAATGTGGAAGCTGTTAATATTTTAAAAAGTGGCTTCAAAGATCATAGAAGCATAATTATTGTTGGGAACTGCTCTGTATATTATAAGGGTAGAGCTAGCTCTCAATTAGGTGACGGTGAAAGAATAATCATTTTAAAACCTGATGGTTCAGCTTTAATTCATAGACCTAAAGATTATCCTCCCGTGAATTGGCAACCACCTGGCTCATTATTTCGTATTAAATTAGACAACGATTCAATTGGATTACGTATTTTTAGGAAAAAAGAAAATGAAGTAATTGAAGTTAAGATTATGTCAATTATTTTTTTAGCAGTTTTAGATTTAACAGATGTTGCAGAGTTTAATTTACATGCTTCTGAAAAAGATATGCAAGAAGCAATTTTACTTCAACCATCATTAATTGAAGATAATTTTAGGCCAATAACATCAGAACGACATGTTGAACCAGGGTTTATTGACATTATGGGATATGATAATAAAAATGTGCTAACTATAATTGAGATAAAAAGAAAAAAAGCTACAAAAAAAGATGTAATGCAATTGAAAAAATATATTGATTCATTAAATGTTGGGGAAAAACGGAATATTCGAGGTATTATAGTTGCACCATATTTAGCGAAAGGATCACAAGAATTAATCTCTTCCTTCAGATACGAATTTAAATTAATTACGCCACAACAATGTTCTGAAATTTTATTGAAAAAGAAATCCAAAGTAATTACTGATTATTTTAATATAAAATGAATTTATTGTCTTAATAATTTGTGACAATAACAAATGTTTTTTAAGAAATTTATAGAATTTTTAATTCTTTACTTATTGATTCAAGTTTAGTAGTAACATTGTTGATTTGTTCTTTGGTAAGTTTTGAGTTCATCTGGATTCTAATACGTGCTTTATCTCTAGAAACCATTGGAAATACAATTGGTACAACAAATATGCCTGCATCATATAGTTTTGAAGCTAGAAGCTGTGCCTTGCTACTTTCTCCAACAATTATTGGAATTATTGGTGTTTCAGATAGACCTGTATCAAAACCAAGATCTCTAACTATCTTTTTGAAGTAACTAGTATTATTCCACAATTTTTTAACGTGACTGGGTTCTTTTTCTAAAACATCAATTGCAGCTATTGTTGATGATACAACGGATGGTGGTAAAGCAGAGCTTAGTAATATTGTTCTACACTTATTCCATGCAAAATTAACTAGGTTTTTTGAGCCAGAGATATGACCACCTACAGTTCCGAAAGCTTTACTAAAAGTACCCATTTCGATATGAATTTCGTTATGATTTAAATGGAAGTGATTAACGATGCCTCTTCCACCTTCACCCAAGACCCCTTCACCATGTGCGTCGTCAACATAAATTATTGCACCAATTTCTGAACCTAATTTAGCAATATTATCTAATTTTGCTATATCACCATCCATACTGAATACGCCATCAGTAATGATTAAGATTCGTCTATAAGGCGGTGAACGCTTTGTAATTTCATTAATAACTCTTGTTAAATCTTCCATATTATTATGTTTGTATACGACACGATCTGCTTTAGTTAGTCTTACACCATCAATTATGCTACCATGATTTAATTCATCACTTATTATAACATCATTTTCTCCCACTAATTGAGGAATTAAGCCAGAATTTACAGAGAAACCAGTAGGAAATGTCAAAGACGCTTCTGCTTTTTTAAAAGATGCTAATCTTTTTTCAAGCTCAACATGAATATCCATTGTGCCGGAAATAACTCGAACTGCACCTGCACCTACACCATATTTTTTAATTGCATTAATAGAAACTTTCTTTAACTTCTGATGAGTTGAAAGACCAAGATAATTATTACTACATAAAACAATCACTTCTTTACCATTTACAATTGATAATGGACGACTTGCACCCTCAATTTGCTTCATTTTCCAATCAAGAGATTTTTCAACTAGGTCATCATACTCAATTTTTAAGAAATCTACAGGATTTTTCATATAAAACAAATAATTAGATGTACCAATTATTGTATAATTCTTTCTAAAAACTATACACTATTTTATTTATTAGAATACATAATTATTGATATCTCTTGTCGAAGAATTTAACAAAAAAAATTTTAGTAACAGGCGCAACTGGTCAGATTGGTTCAGAATTAGTTCCTGAACTAAAAAAAATTTATGGAAAAGAAAATGTTGTACTTGGGATACATAAAAGAAAAAATGTAGATGATTTAGAAGATAGCCCTTCCACAGTCATAGATGTAACGAACAAAAATTTAATTGAAGATGCAGTCCAAGAATTTGATATTGATACGATTTATCATTTAGCAGCAATATTGTCTGCTGCTGGTGAGAAAGATCCTTGGTTAGCTTGGAAAGTTAATATTGATGGAACATATAATGTGCTTGAAGTTGCTAGAGAAAAAAAATTAGTAAAAGTATTTTGTCCAAGTTCTATAGCGGCATTTGGACCAGATACTCCACGAGTAAATACTCCACAAATTACGGTTATGAACCCCAAAACAATGTATGGACTAAGCAAAGTGACTGGAGAATTATTAGCTAATTATTATTTCTATAAATTTAATGTTGATGTGAGGGGATTACGTTATCCAGGTATTATAAGTAATAAGACATTACCTGGGGGTGGTACAACTGATTATGCAGTTGAAATCTTTTATGAAGCAATTAAAAATAAAAAATATGTATGTTTTTTGAAAAGTGATACTGTATTACCAATGATGTATATGCCTGATTGTATCAAAGCAACATTGAACTTGATGGATGCGGAGATTCAATCCTTAAGGTATCATTCAGATTATAATGTTGCTGCTATGAGTTTTTCACCTGATGATTTATTTAAAGAAATTTTAAAAATTATTCCAGATTTTAAAATTTATTACAATCCAGATCATAGACAAAAAATCGCTGATTCTTGGCCTCAAAGTTTAGATGATTCTTCAGCTAGAAAAGATTGGGGATGGAAACCAGATTTCACATTAAGCGAGATGGTAAAAGATATGATAAATGTTTTATCTAAAAAAATAACCATTTAAAAAATAATATAATT
>VGJH01000159.1 GCA_016867505.1 Candidatus Bathyarchaeota archaeon | reverse complement strand
CATTGCTTCAGCTAGTTATCCAACCCACATGATTCCCATGGACTTCAGAATAGTTGGGACATTCCATACTCACCCAAAAGGAGATAATACACCATCATTAACTGACCACCTTAACTTCTTTGGACGTGTAATGGTCATAATCAGTTACCCATACGAATTCAATAAAATGGCATGTTACACAAAATGGGGTGAACCAGTAGAGATCATAGTAATCTAATCATCCACCAGTCATAATCGGAAAAATCGTGACCCTATCACCAGATTTCAAAGGCGCTGAAGGCCATAACCGTTTCCCATCAACTAAAACCCCAATGAGTCGGCGATCATAAGCATATAAAATGTCTTCACCAAGAGTCTTAACGAAATCCCTAAGCGTAATAGATTTCTTCACTTCAACAACCATAAGCTTAGGGTACATACAATAAACTATCGTCACCGCGCTCTTTATCGCTTACTTCTTTGAGAACAGGTTTTGTTCATGTTTCTTCTCCTGATATCGCTTAAACCATAAATCAACGTTTTCTGTAGTAACATGATCTTTATGATGTCTAAAACCGCCCTGAAATCCCTGGGGGATGTGGAGTAATTCATGGACGAGGGTTCTATCCTGCCCAGCAGTTGATAACCTGTCAAATTGTTCAGAGATTACTTCGATGATGTAAGTTGGTTCGATCCCCATCGCTACCTGCCAAATTTTCCCTAAACCATGAATCCTAGCAAGTGTCCGCTTAGCTTGGGAACCACGACTCCTAACACATAAGACGTTTTTAGGTTTAATGTGATTGAATCTTAGGAGATCAATAATTTCAGCTAATCGGGCTTCAATGTCAGGGGCATCGAAATATTCGATCAATCTTAAAATAATTATACCCTAGTCGTATTCAATGCTTCCGGCAGATTCTTTACAGCTCTAATTAATGGAGTCCCCAGCACGCCAAAAATTATTGCATTAGTTAAAGTATGAATTATGGGTGGCCATGGATAGTATAAGGGTATGAAGGTAAGGTAGATTGCAGTCCAAACATCACTGAAAGCGGGATATGCAAGAGCAAACCCAATACTTGATAAAATATCATAAGCAAAAGTCAACACGAAACCCGAAA
The DNA here is from genome assembly GCA_016867505.1 of Candidatus Bathyarchaeota archaeon. Classification (GTDB taxonomy): domain Archaea; phylum Thermoproteota; class Bathyarchaeia; order TCS64; family TCS64; genus UBA8941. The sequence goes on along the minus strand of VGJH01000159.1, from coordinate 2,536 downwards.
TAATCAGTAACAGGGCAAAACGAGGAGAATCCGATTTAAATAATTTAGAAAGACTCCACCCTGCAAAACCAAACATCATTCCAAGTAGCATCATGACGATCAATAATACAGGTGAAATAGTATAGAGCCAAGCAGCAGGATGAGCAAAAGGGTAGGGGATCAGCATGTAAATCACTAAAGACATTGCACCTACAGAGACCCCAATCCATTTCCCGAAACAGTAACCTGCAACGAAAATTAGGATAGTCATAAACTCAAATACTCCTGGAAGACTCGAAGCTGCTAAGCCCTTAGCGTAGGCAACAGCAACGACTAAAGCTGAGTAGACTCCAGTTAACGCTAATTCACGAGTATTCACACTGAAGCCTTATGGCTCAAAGATATAAACGGTTTTACTAAAAAACAAATTATATCCCTAAAAAATGTTAAACTCCTCGATAAACATTAACAGGTCATATGGATTACAAGTTTCTAGTCTTCGTTGCTCTTGGAGATAGTATGACAGTTGGTTTTCAGTCACCTTCATCTGAAAACCCAAGAGGCATAAACTTCCCATACACTAGAGTACTTGAGCAACTCATCTGGGTAGAGATTAAGGAAAAAAACATAACCAATCTAGGTGTTGTAATCGAAAACGAAGGTGTGAATGGGGATAAAACAGGAGGAATGATTACCAGATTCAATCCAAGGGTTACACAGCATAAACCAGATTATGTCATCATCTGGGCAGGATTCAACGATTTCAACCCAAACATAAAAAATCAGGACCTTCTTGCTAACTTACAAAAATTATATCAGATGACAAAATCAATAGGAGCTGAACCTATTGCTTGCTCACTTACACCAGGCAGAGTAGTGTCACTAAATTCAAGATTATCGGGTTTTAACAAACAGTTACAGACTCTCTGCAAGAGTGAAGGAGTAATTTTTGTTAGTTTAGTCGAAACAATGGCTGATTCTGAGGGAAAACTAGATAAAAAATACTATAATGATGGTCATTTAAACAATAGAGGCTACACGAAAGTCGCTGAATCAATTTTTAATCAAGCAATTAAAGGAATCTTACTACAATATTCATCTCAATGATCTACTCACTTTTTATCTAATCTGATTAATCACAGATTTTTATTATAAAAAAAATGAATAATGCCAGACCGTCACGCAGCATTTATAATTAACCTACTCACACTACTGCTGAGGTTCTAAAATTGACGAAGAAGAGGAGCAGCGGTGGCCGCAGCAAAGGAGACAAGGGGAGCTCTGGAACAGTACAATGTAGTATATGTGGGGCTCTGGTGCCCCGCGACAAGGCGAAGAGACAGACAAGGTACACTTCGCTTATTGATTCAAGGCTTCTCAAAGAGTTACAGCAGCAAGGTTCAACGATTCAGAGGACTAAGGTTACAAAATACTTCTGCATCAGTTGTGCTGTTCACAGAGGTGTAGTTAAGGTACGAGGAAAAGAAGAACGAAAGTTTGCTCCACGTACTAGAAGGTTTAGGTCTCCATCCTAAGCTACCTTATTTTTGAAGTATAGCACTCTTTGCAATACTGTGAAATTAGCTAAGATTCCTAAAATTATTATACCATATCCTAAAAATTCGAGATTATATAATGCAATAAAACTGAAGATTGCTAATAATATCATCCTCTCTGCACGCTCAGCTATTCCAATCGAAGCCATAGCTATTCCTGATGACTCGGATTTTGCGCGAGCATAACTAACCATCAGTGAACCAATAATGGCAGCGACTCCTGCATAAATATTGCATAAACCAGAAACCGTTACCCCAGCAAGAACCAATGCATCACTATAACGATCAGATACCGAATCAAAAAAACCACCAAAAACAGTAACTTTCCCAGACACCCTAGCAACAACACCATCAATAGCATCTAACAGGCCAGAAAACAGCACAAGAAGCCCAGCTATTAATATATTTGAACCCTGACTCCCCAGAGAATAAAACCACGCTGCCAGTAAAGAAGCAACTAAACCAGCCACAGTCACCATGTTGGGAGTTATACCCAAGGAGATTAGTGGCTTGACTCCACTGGTTACAACTTCTTCGAAGCGTTTTTTTAGTTTACTGGAGACCAAATCGTTTTCTTATTGGTGACTCTGGTTTAAGAATTTATCACATGGTTTTGTAAAAAATATTACAATTTGCATCAACATGTTAAAAGAAGCTTGATATATTCGCAATTATTGAATATAGTATACAATATATGAGTATTATAAACCTGAGGTGCTGAGGATGAAAGAATCTTATTTAGTGGATGATCCTTTGGGTCAAGGCAAAATTGAGGTTCTCAGATACTCTGAATATTCGAAAGACATTGAACCCAGAAGAGGCAAAGTGAGAGACGTCTACGATTTTGGTAATGAGATGGTCATTGTAACCACTGATAGAATATCTGCTTTTGATGTAGTTTTCCCTACACTGATACCTCATAAGGGGGAGAGCTTAAACAAGTTAGGAGAATTCTGGTTCAACAAAACTAACGATATCTTCCCGAACCACTTTAAATTTTT
>VGJH01000158.1 GCA_016867505.1 Candidatus Bathyarchaeota archaeon | reverse complement strand
TTATAAGTTTGTCATCTAAAAATCGTCATTGAAGGCACATGAATTTCTCACGTTAATTTCATTGTAATCAATTAACAATCTATTTTAAGCCTAGAAAGTATCAGTTTGAAGTAAGGATAAGGTTATAGAGCTATTACACATCATTATTTTATTGGTGATATTTCATGATAGAGCGTGATCATGAGCACGACGAAACAACGATCAGGAAAATAATAGAGAATATGGGAGAAGCATTCCAAAGCAAAGATGTCGAAGGCTTTGTACGACCTTTCCAAGAAGATGCACTAGCATTATTTACTGGACTCCCATTAATGAAAGGAGTCGTGGAGCTGCGTAGGTTCATTACGGAAGCGGTTAAGGATATTGTTTCAATAGATTATGAATGGATCATTACTAAAGCGTGGGAGTCTAGTGGATATGCTGTTGGGTGTTATAGGGCTGTGAGTAAGATAAACGGTGGTTTAGATGAACATAAATCTAGGTTCTTGGCATCTTTCATTAAATGTGATGGTGAATGGAAGATAATGGCAATTTGTTATAATCGACCAAATTAATAGTTGTCCGCTATATCAATCAAACAATACATTACTTCAATCGCTGGTTTTATCCTCAATTCATACTACCTTAATTCAGGTGTTAGTGAATGGTAGAATTAGAGTTGCTTCAAACTCTGTAGAGTATCTCGTATAATGCTGGTGCAACAGGTGTATGCATAGCAGCATTATATTATATACAGATTCTCAGGAATGCTGAAAGAGATAAACGGAGGCAAACCCTGTTGATGAGGATGCCAACCATGAATAGAGATTGGCAAGAAAGCTATTGGTACAACTACTTTACACTACAAGGCGATTACACTGAAGAAGAATGGAAGAAAATATATGGTACTCCAGAATATCAATCCAGAGCAACGTATATTTTGAGTTACTACAATATGGTTGGTTTACTATACACTGAGGGGTTGATGACGATTGAGGATATTGTTAAGGTTTATGCGCCTGCTGCGATTATAAACATGTTTGAGAAGTATTGGCGTTCAATTCCTAATAATCGTTTTAATAGTGAAGGTGGTGACAGTGACCCGGGTTACAATGTTCCTCTTGAAAGATTGTATAGGGAGCTTAAGCATAGGTATCCTGGTATTGAGGGTTTTCCTTCATCAAGTGAGGAGCGGGAAAAGAAAAGGATGCGGAAGGAGGAGACTGTGTTCTCTAAGCTTTCTAAGGAAGAGTTCCTCGCATCAGTAATGAAATGACCTTCTCTATTCTTTTTTTCTTTTCAATAGATGGTTTTATCTTCTAGTAGGATTAATTCTATCGTTGGGTGTTAGTTATGGTTGAGATTCTACGTAACCCAACCAACCAAGACCTAGTGAATGCTATACACTATAACTTGAGAAGCCAATTCTTCATGTTTAGAAAAGCACCAATATTTGAGTGGTTCGAGGAATCAGATGCCACCTACTTCATGAGAAGCAACCAAACCCCAATATACAACAGAGTAGAAAAAACGAACCTCACCTCAGAATCTGCTGATCAGAGAATAAGTGAAATCAAATCTGTTTTCACATCCAGAAACATGCCTTTCACGTGGGCAATCAACCCTGATGATAAGCCAGATGACCTTGCTTCAAGGCTTGAGAAGGCTGGCTTGAAGAGGAGTGAGGCTCCATCCATGGCGCTTGAGTTAAAGAATTTGAGGATGCCTAAATGCCCAGAGGGATTCACAATCGAGGTGCCTAAAGGCACTAAAGAGGTTGACGCATGGGCTAGGCTCATGCTTGATGCTTATGGAATGAGTGCAGGATACACGGAATCATTTGTAAAGATGATACATAATGGTAGCCAGCGTAAAGATGTCTTATTCTATACCGGCTTATTAGATGGATTACCAGTTGCTACTAACCTGATATTTCTATCCGATGGTGTGGCTGGTGTTTACTGTATTGCTACTGATCCCAGTGTTAGGGGAAAGGGAATAGGATCATACATTACTGCTGCTCCTCTCCTTGATGCTAGGGATATGGGGTTTGAGGTTTCTATTCTGCATGCTACTAGGATGGGTTATCCCGTTTATGAGAGGTTGGGGTACAGGGAGGTTTGTAAGAAAGTAACTTACTCGTGGAGTCCACCACCAGTAACAACATAATTCCTTTTCATCTAGTAGTATGTTTTATCCTCAGTTCATACTAGATTAACTTCAGGTGAATAATGAATGGTGGAAGCAGAGTTGTTGAGTACTCTACAATCAGTTTCAGCAATAGCAACTGCGATAGGAGTTTGCATCGCAGCAACATATTATATTATGAATCTGAGGATGACTCAGAGAACCCTTAAAATCAATATGACAAACAACCTTCTCCAATACTTTTCATCGGAGGAAGGGCAGAGAAGATGGATAGAACTCATGAACATGAAGTGGTCTAGCTACGATGAGTTTGAGAGAAAATATGGGTCAGATAACAACCCCGATAACTTCGCTAAAAGAAGCTCATATTTCATGAATCTGAATGCGGTTGGTCACTTTCTTAAAGCAGGTATTATTGATCGCGAGACCGTGTATAATGTCTCTACAGTTAATGCTTCGTGGGTATGGTTGAAGTTTAAAGGCTTCTTTGAAGAGCATAAGAGAAGGTATGTGGGTAAGGATAATTATGTTGGGTTAGAGTATTTGGCTGATGAGATGATGCGGATGAAGCTGGAGAGGGATCCTGAATACAAGTTTCCTCTACTCTTTACAGAGTATATTCCAGATAAATGAGAAAAATTGGGATTGCAGGCAATGTCTCCACAGTGGGCAGGGTTCGAGTCCCACCGAGTTTAAATTCTAAGCATGGTGAATTTCGTAAAAATCACTCTAATAGCAGAATTAAAAGGCATTAAGAGACAAAAATATTTTTATAATAAGTCAAATTTTTTCAATTATTACTTATTTTAATGAGAAAATAACTGATGTTTTTTTATATTTCATTACTAATGCTAATTCATGGCTTCTCCTACCAAGTTTTGTTCTAATTGTGGAGCACAGGTTGATGCAAGAGCTGAAATCTGCCCAAAATGTGGTGTAAGGATTGCACCTCCGCCCATTACTCAAGTAGCTCAACATAAGAACGAAGGATTAGCTGCAATATTATCCTTTTTCATCGTTGGATTGGGGCAAATATATAATGGGCAAATTGGAAAAGGGATCATTATGATGATTTTATCAGTATTCGCATTTTTTTCGATCATATTTTTAATTGGATTTATTGCTTATCCCGTCTTATGGATTTATGGAATATATGATGCCTATACTACAGCTAAAAAAATTAACCAAGGTTTAAACTAGCTTTTTTATTTACTCTAAAAAAATAAAATTTTTGTATAATGATTCAATGAAAATTTTATACATAAATTTTTCTTATTTAATACATGTGATAAAATAGGTCTTACTTAGGAGCTGCATTCATTTCAATAGGTATCTAATCGTAGGTTTTATCCTCAGTTCATTCTACCTTAATTCAGGAGGATAATTAATGGTTGAAATGGAATTAACACAGATTATTCCCTTAGTGTCCAATGTTGCTACTGCGTTAGGAGTATGCATCGCAGCAACATACTACGTACTAACCCTGAAAAACACCCAGAAAAACATGATAGAAGCAGAGAAGAACAGACGTGCCACACTCGCAAACAACATGATG
>VGJH01000157.1 GCA_016867505.1 Candidatus Bathyarchaeota archaeon | reverse complement strand
GCTGCAGACAAGCTGCTCATTGCATCAAAAGTCAGGAAAAAAAGCTTCCTCGGGTTCCACTCAGCCTTAGAGCTCTACGGATGCGCCTACTCAGCTACAAACTGCTCGTACCTCTGCATTGAACCTAACGACAGGTTTAACGCGTTCACATTCAACAGCTTCTCAATCAAACCTGTCTTCGTCAAAGACTCGAGCTTCGAGGTGATCCAACTAGAGTACCAGGAACACCTTCTCCGTGTCTCTGGGAAAGAACGGCTATTCTTAGACTGTGTCTCTAAGCCAAAATATGTGGAGGGGTGGGAGGAGTGTCTGAAAAGCCTTGAGGGTTTGGGAGGCCTAGACTTTGAGAGGCTGCTTAGCATCCTCGAAGGAGGCTATGGTGGCCAGACGGCGGTGAGAAGGGCAGGTCTCGTCCTAGAAATGCTTAAAGGATCATCCATCTACTACAAGCATCTCCCAGACTCCGTGCTTACAGGCATCGAGAGTCTTGTGGGGAAGGGCAGAAAATACCTGATCCCAAGTAGAAGTGGACACCTAGTGAAGAAGTGGGGCCTCATCGTACCAGGCGATTTTCAGAGCTATTTAACAGCGGTCTAAGCAATGTCTGTTGACTTCTCCACGCTGGCATCGAGGCTCGGATTCGATGAGAGATATGTCGAGAAGGCGTGTCGAGTCTCCGATCTCATCCGACGAATCTCTCAAGTGCCATTTCTACGAGATCGGTTAACGCTCTACGGTGGAACTGCTCTCGCCTTCGTTCATTTCCCAGAGATCAGCAGACTCTCCATTGACATCGACTTCAATTATCGTCATCTGGATGCAGTAGACTGGGGGATCGTACGAGAAAGTATCGACGGAGATCTGAAACAGCTCCTCTACGCAATGAGATACAGGGAATCCGACCTCTTCATAGATGCATCCTACCCGCTTGGGAGGATCACCGTCAACTACCAATCACAAAGCGGTTCGCAAGACAACTTCAAGGTTGAAGTTGGATACATGAGACGCATCCCCGTCCTGAGCTCAGATATCCTATCCAATTATAGACATCCTACGGGCGGTGAAGCCTTCAAGATCCTCACACCACAGCGTGAGGAGCTCTTCGCAAACAAGTGGTGCACAATGCTATATCGTGGAAGCTCACGTGACCTATTCGACGTCTCCCGAATTGCAGAACAATCATTTAACATGGATATCTTCAGAACCTGTGCTGTGGTCGATAGCCTGATGCGTGGACAACCAAAATTAAACGAGATCGACTCAGGCGAGATAATTGACCAGATTCCAGTTGACTCAGGGCTACTCAACCTCCTTAAGAGAGAAATACGCGACTTTTCACCAGCAGAAGCGAGGAGAAAGGCGAAATCATTCAGCAACGAGATCATTTCAAGCTTAACCAAGGATCATAGAAACGCGATCAACAAATTTCAAGATGAGCATAGATTCCACCCCGAGCTAATTGATAAAAACGGGGTACTAAACCCCAGGATTAAAACCCACCCAATGATCTTGAGAGCACTTCAAGAACAGAAATGAGAAATTATATATTCATATCTAGGATAATTTCAGCATTAAACAAGAACATGTCACATTTACCAGAAGCTGAAGACGATTTCTACTCTGCTGCTATATACCACCATCGTTAGGCTAACATACATTACGCAGATGGAAAATATGCTCCAGCTTACAAGGATGCTATGGAATTTTCAGAAAACGCTTTGAAATCAATATTATTGAAAAACGGGCGATACATTGACCTACCAAAACGGCAAGGAGGAGACTGGCACCACTCATCAGAAGACTTATGGAGCAAAATAAAACAAATTAAAATGATAACTTTAGATGACCAACACGAACTTGATCAACTTATATCTGGATTGCTAAAAGTAGACATATCCGCCAAAACACATTGATTGTGCCACCAAGTGCCCTGTGTGAGGAGATTGATCTGATTAGCTCTGAGACTTTTGAGGTTGATAAGCCTCAGCTTGATTCTAATGGTAAGTTCAAGGTAACTAGCTACGTAATCATTGCTGCTGAAAAAAAGCCCTAAAATTATAAAAATTGGGATTGCGGTTGATGTCTCCACTGTGGGTGGGGTTCAAATCCCACCGAGCCCGTTTAACTTATTTTTGATCGTAGGTTTTATCCTCAGTTCAAGAAATCTAAACGACGTTGATAAAATGTAAATATAATTTAAAAATATTTTTATAACTAACAGTTTGTGAGTACTTTTCTTAATTTTTCATAGTAATTATGCAATCTGAGTTGCCTTCATAATAAGAAGTATATCCTTTTGTTCATGACTAAACATGAAATTGATAAAAATCTCAGAAAAAAACTTAGAAACCCTTGAAAACATTCAAGAAGTAATTAAAATTGAAGAGAACAAAGACTCTTCATATGATGAAATAATTAAAAGAATACTAAGATATTATAATACTAATGTTTTAAAAAATTTTGCTTAACTTATTTTTCCCCCTTTTTTTATCCATATTGGTGGAAAAAATAATAAATAAGAGGTTATGTTGCGAGTTATATCTTCCAGTGGTGCGGATTCAAATCTAATCCGCCTTGTTAAATTTATTTACAAATACTAATAGAATAAAATTTTTGGAGGATATCTACCGATTCTTTCCTGTCGATCAATTAGTATTAGATAAAAGCTTACATCCAAAAAACCATTTGTATAAACACTTGATGGAAAAACGTGAGTTTAATCACAGAAACGTCTTAAAACCTCAAGCACATGATCCCAGTTTCTCGTAGAAAAAACAAACACCACTCCACTACGAAGACCCAACTTAACCGCATCCCCAAGAAACGGAATAAAAGCCAACGAACCATCCCTACCATACCTGATACCCATCCCCAGGTAAAGAGAAAACGAGGCATCCACTACCTCACATGTCTTAACTTCATCCAACCTGATCCTTTTTTTAATTAACCCAAAAGCTGCTACGAGGCAGGTTGAGTTTATCTCTATGACTAACTTCCTGAAATTCAGCAGTATTCCGATGAAAAACAGGTCAAGTATCACAAGGAATGGTAAAACCCATGGGTCTTCCCGTGACGATACCGCTTCATGAAAAACTGAGGCGGTTAATGCAGTGATAAGTAATCCAATTATGATTAATATCCATCTTGTTAATCCCACTTCTTCACGGTAAACAACAGCATCCAACAACGCTACTTCTACATTGAAGATTATAAACTAGAGGTTAAAATAAATAGGGCAGTAATAATCGATATGTCTATCGCTGTGTCCAACATTACCGCTTCAAAGAAGGTTCGGAATACCCCTGATGAAACAACGATAAAATCATCAATTAGATCAAATTTATAGTTGTAATTCTTTGCTTTGATCTAAAACCATTATTAAGACACCCCATTGTTTCACCCTAACAGATATGTATCTTAATCTATAATCGAAGGGAATACCATTATTCGCTCCTTATGCTCCCTCTAAACCAATTACCACAACAACATCACCAGAGATGTATACGGATGGATCGCTGCTCTCAGTTACTCCCAGTATCTCTTAACTGGAATATAGCTGGTCAAGCTTTTTCTTTGTTCTATACTCTTCCATCGGGTTTTATTATTAATTTATCTGGATGCTTTAGTTCGGCCAATACCTCTAAATCAGTTTCAAAGTATACTTGAACAAAAAACTCAAAACGCGTATAAAGCT
>VGJH01000156.1 GCA_016867505.1 Candidatus Bathyarchaeota archaeon | reverse complement strand
TAATGAAATGCGACGCATTAGGCCGAATTGTTGATGCATTATATAATGAGGAGGAATATGCAGACCTCTATAAAAATCGGAAATTTAAGGTGTCAGATATTAGTGTAAAGAATAGAAAAATTGAGAAAGAAACTCTAATAATTTAAGCCCTCTTTTTGACACCCTTAATTACGCCTTCAAAAAGTCTGAAAACGGATTTTAATCCCTTTTTATCATGATCCCTTGATGCAGGATAACTAGCTACTCCAAATGCAGCGGTTTTTGGGTGCGAAAAAATTAGTTCAAGTGAAGCTGAGAGTTCATCTGCAGTTGGACCATTAATAACGGGCAATCCTGCTCCAGGAATATCAGTGGGATCCAATACATCAAGGTCTATATGGACATAGATTTTATTGGTTAAATCTGCAAGGCGATTAACTTGTTGCATTATACGTGGTGAGAGAGTTTTGACATCATTGACTGTAATGTGTTCAATTTGACTCCTATCAATTTGCTCTTGCTCGAAAGGATCTGTATCTCTTACACACATCATTGTCACATATTTTGTTGGTAATGGTGGATCTAATCCACATGTCCGTCTTAATCTTTCAAGACAGAGTCCACAACTAATTGCAACTGGCATTCCACCTAACATACCACTAAGAGAAGTCTCAGGAGTATTGAAGTCACCATGTGCATCAACCCAGATTAATCCCACCTTTATAGGGTTGATTCCACTCCCGCTATTTTGAACCCCAGCAAGCATACCCATTAAACCATTACAGTTTTGAAGTAAGCCAAGGGGCATGATACCTGATTTTAATTGTTCAGAAACTCTATCAGCTAAATGATGTGAAGCTAAACCCATTCTATTTTGAGCTCCATATTGTTTTGTTTCTTCTAAAGCTAATTTAGCTGTATAAATTTCAGTTATGTCGCAGCCTAAATTTTTTAATAATGTTGGTAATCCGCCCTGTTCAATAGCTTCAGCGTTTAATCCATTCTCTGATGACCCAAACTGGCCACTGAATGGAAACTTATTAATTGCTAACTTCATCTTACTCTCCAAACCTATTCCTCATAAACTGTATTAAGATTAACAAATTGACCAAGTTGCCCTATTTTACTATAGCATGTTTAATTATGATATCTTCAACAGGCCAGTCTTGATGCATTCCCTTTGATGCAGTATTGACTTTAGCTATACTTGTAACAACGTCAAGCCCTAATATAACAATACCAAAAACTGCGTAACCATCGCTACCAGGAGCTGCATCAAGGAACCGGTTATCTACTAAATTTATGAAGAATTGACTCGTTGCACTGTCTGGGTCCATTGTTCTTGCCATAGCTATTGTTCCCTTAAAATTACGTAAACCATTCTTTGATTCCAAAATTATTGGTGGTCTCGTTCTTTTCTGTGTACCATTAGTAATAAAACCTCCACCCTGAATCATAAACCCAGGAATAACTCTGTGGAATATTGTTCCATCAAAAAAGCCATCATTAATATATTTTACAAAATTATCCACTGTTATTGGAGCTTTTGCCCGGTTTAACTCGATTTCTATAATACCTTTCGTAGTTTCTAGGAGTACTATTTCTTTTGATCCTGTTGTTGACATGTCATGACAGGATGTTATTTATGAATATTAAGTCTATTGAGTTTAATATCTACGTCCTCGGCTGTAGCCTCGTCCACTATAACCACTTCGGTTACCACTATATCCGCTGCCTCTTTGACTGTCATATTGAACTTGTTTTGCAGAGATATTATTTTCAAGATTTACATCATCGAAAGGTGCTTCTTCAAGAGGCTCCCAACTCCCATATCTCCCAATATTTAATCTCATACTGCCTTTGAAAGTATTCATGTAAGCGTTTGTAATAGAAATGATTTGGTCTTCTTGTATTTGGTCAACTAAATCATCCCATAAAGTCAAATATACAGCTCCAGTGTCATCAGCTATCAAAGCTTCACAAACATTATGTTTAGTCTCATCATTCCGAGTGATAACTTGTCTAATATCAGTTTTACTGATAACTTTAACAATAAGGTTGATCTGGCGAGAGTACTGATTAAGATCAGCAATTTTCATTACACCAGATTCCTCTTGATCGAATGCGCTCATGATGTATACTCTCAGTTCAGTTACCCCTATATGAGCCAAACTAAAAGGGTATCGTAAAATGTAAAAAATCATTAACAAAGGAAGCTACTTAAATATTCAATATATATCAAAAAGATATCATGATCCATGAACTCAGAAACCTAGAAGTTGCTCGTAAAATTTTCGACACACCCAGCATTCATCTTGCATTAGAGTATATAATTGAAGGAAAAAGTAAATCGCCAATATACGTTGACGATATCAAAAATCCCAATAAAGGTATAACTTGGATTGGGAACAGAGTATTTTTAGTTGGTGATCCACATGATAAAACGTTTAGAACCAATATTAACATGATTATGAGTCAGCAATATTTAATCGCGTATATGGTTGGTTCTTCATTTACTGCTTACCCCGATAATGAAGAGTGGACTCAGGTCCTGAAAGAGATATTTTATGACGCAAGTACGGAGATTGGTAGAAGAGAATATTATGCATTAGATATCACTGAGAAGGATTGGACGCCTAATATACCAAATGGATACGAATTTGTAGAAGTAAATAAGCCACTCATAATGAAGCCATATGAAAAAATTGAAAGATTGATGGAAGAAATGAGATCAGAAACCGATTCTCCTGATGATTTCCTTGAAAAAGAGCATTTTGGTATTGCAGCGCTTAAAGGAAGAGAGGTTGCAGGTTACTGTCTAACAGAATATAATTTAAAAGATAAGTTCGAAGTTGGTATAGAGGTTTTGCCTGAACACCAACATAAGGGCATAGCAACAGAGATGACTAGAGCTTTATTCAAATTAGCATTATCTAAGGGATTTAGATATGGAGGATGGCATTGCTGGTCAAATAATGAAGCATCAATAGCTACTGCTCAAAAAGTTGGTTTAAAAAAGATCAAAGATTATCCTGCATGTAAACTGAGTTTTATTGCACCTAACTTATAAAAACAAAATTAACATTTTTATAAAATGTAAATTTTATGAATATTAATAATACTAAGACTTTAACGTTGAAGGCATTGTTATTGAATCATGAACATTAATAAGATTCGTGAAGATTTTTTCCCAATAACAAAATCGTATAAATTTCTGGACACTGCTAATCATAGCCCCCCGTGTGTACCTGTTCAAGAAGCAATTAGAGGCTACTTATTAGATTGGGATCGACTTGATCGAAGAGGAGACTTAAGAACCCTTGAAACAATTGAGAGTTGGGCAAAATTAGTTGGCTGTAGTCCTGATGAAGCTTGCTACCAACCAAATACCTCATCAGGATTATCGGTTGTTGCAGAAACGCTTCGCCTTAAAAGAGGAGATAATGTAATCATCAATGATTTAGAGAATCCAGCAAACCAGATCCCTTGGTTGGCTCAACAATCTAAAGGTGTTGAGATTCGTATCATTAGAGGTAAGGGAGGATTCGTTCATTTTGATGATGTTGAGAAAGCAGTTGATGACGATACCAAAGTCATTGCTATCAGTCAAGTTGAGTGGATGACTGGAGCTAGGCATGATTTAAGAGAGTTTGCAGACATAGCCCACGAGCATGGTGGTTACCTTGTTGTTGATGGTATCCAAGCAGCAGGTGCAGTAGAAGTTGATGTGAAGCAGGATAAAGTGG
>VGJH01000155.1 GCA_016867505.1 Candidatus Bathyarchaeota archaeon | reverse complement strand
CGCTGAGAACTTTATCTAGGTCTGTTAGATAGTTTGGTATTTCATATCCGATGTATACTGGGTAACCTCTGTTTTCGAGTCTTTGTTTGAACTTTAATGCGCTCCATTCTCCGCTGAATCGGTTAATGATTACTGCGGATACTGGTAAATTTATTTCAGCTAGATCAGCTATGTCTTTAATGATTTGGTCTTCATAAGTTAAACCAAAATCTCTGCGAACTTTTCTTCCTTCAATATCTTTTGCTGAAATGCAATGTACAATCTCCATTTGAGGACTTAATTGTTTAAGCATCTGAACTTTCGTGTCAACTGCATAACCTGGCAAGACTCTGCTAGCATGATTATCATATCTTAATTTTCCACCAAATTCAAGATACAATTTATCAAAAATTGAGACTCTTTCAATTATTTTCTTAATTTGGGCTTTTAGATATTGTTCAGTGTCAAATCCAATTTCATTAATCATTGAAATGCCTCATGCAGATTTTGGCTAACATTTTTTATGTACCTTCTATTATGACAACTTTCGTTATCTTATCTTATAATGACGATTATCTTAATTACCAATTTAATAAAACCTATGGTTTTTTTAGAGTTTATCAATTTTTTCAATATTTATTTTAATCTATTAAACTCTCTGCAATCATTTCCATTGGTTTAGGAAGATCCATAAGTTTGAGTATTGTGGGCGCAATACAACTCAATCCCATTCCTTTTTTCAGTTTAGTTACCTCTTTTTTAATATCATTAGCAATTAGACAGAATGGTACTGGATTCGTACCATGACTTGGATTTGGTTCTCCGTTTGGGTAGAACATTGTTTCAATGTTTCCATGATCGCCAGTGAGAAGAATTGAGTAATTATAAAACAATCCAGTTTTGACTACTTCACCAACGCAATAATCTACGACTTCACATGCTTTTATCCCTGCATTAAAGTTGGCACTATGTCCAACTAAGTCGCCATTTGCATAATTTACTAGGATGAAATCATAGCAACCGTGTTTAATTTCTGGAATAAGTCGATTATTTATTTCATAAGCACTCATCTCTGGTTTATCCTCATAATTTGCTACTTTAGGGCTTGGTACAAGTATTCTGTCTTCTCCTTTAACAGCTTCTTCAATCTGACTGTTAAAAAAGAATGTCACATGAGCATATTTTTCTGTTTCTGCGATACGTAACTGCTTCACTCTATAGTTGGCAAAAACTTGTGTTAGATTATTCTTCACCTTATGCTGTGCAAATGCAACTGGGAGATCTAATGTTTGATCATAGACACTCATACACACAAAATAAATGTCTGGCTTACTTTTACGTGGAAATCCATCAAAATTTGATCTAGTTAATGCATAAGTTATTTGTCTTGAGCGATCACTTCTAAAATTCCAAAATATCACACTGTCATTATCTTCAATTAAATGAATTTCATGATTCTCGTCTAAAATCATGATAGGTTGAATATAGTAATCGGTTTGGTCACCTCTATTATAGGCATTTTCAATAGCTGTTAATAGGTCAGATTCATGAAAACCTTCACCCAGGGTTAGTAGGTTATATGCTTTCATAGTTCTATCCCAGTTATTATCTCGATCCATTGCATAGAATCTACCAATCAATGAAGCAATTTTACCAATTTTCTTCTCTTGAATTGTTTTTAATGTGTCTTCAATGAATAATTTGGTACTTCTTTCTGGGACATCACGTCCATCTAAAAAACAGTGTATATAGACTCTTTCGATTTGATTTATTTTAGCTAACTCTAATAGGGCGTAAAGATGTGCAGTTGAGCCATGAATGCCTTGGTCACTCAATAAACCCATTAGATGTAGTGCAGATTTTTTTTCCTTACAATTCTTAATCGCATTGTTTAATGTTGGATTAATGAAAAATGATTTGTTATAAATTGCTTGATTTATCTCCTCGTAGGGTTGCCAAATTATTCTACCTGCTCCCATTGTGAGGTGTCCTGGTTCAGACCCTCCTTGGGTGCCTTCTGGGAGACCGACTGCGTTACCAGTGCATTTCAGTGTTGTCCAAGGAAAATTACTCATATAATAAGTATCGTTTGGAACATTAGCATTTTTTATAGCATTACCTTTAGTCTCTGTTGAATAACCCCACCCATCTCTAACAATTAATATGATCCTACGAGTTACCATCTAAGGTTCAATATCTGTTTGAGTTATAAAGAATCTTTTATTATTATATTAATACTCTCACCAAGTGTAAAAAGTTATTAACTGATATTATCAGTATTCTCTGAGGTTAAATTTCTTGGATGCCAAGTTAACTGCTTTATCTAAACGTAGGATTGAGGTAATTAAAGATCAACTTAGAAATCAAAAGATAGATGCTGCTCTCATCATGGGGGCTGGCATGGGGAATTCAATCCTTGAAAGATTAAGTGGGTCCAGATCGGGGGCAGTTCTAGTAATACCTGCGGAAGGAGACCCTGGTCTTGTAGTTATGCCTATAGATTATACTTATGCTTCTGATCATGCTTGGGTGAAGGTATTTCCAGTATCTGAAGAGTCATCAAGGAAAAGGGACTCCTCACCTCATGTTGAAGAAGTATTAACTAGTGTAAAAATCAAGAAAAAACCTAAAATTGGTACCGTAATATCTGCACTTAATCCAACTCTTCAAGATTGGGCAAAAAACAAGATGAAAGCTGAACTCATTGAGATAAAAGATACAATTCTAGATCCACTATTTATTGCATTAGATCCAGTTGAGTGGCCTTATCAAAAAAAGATAAGTGAAATAGTTGATATAGGTCAAAAAGCTGCTTATGAGGCTATACAACCTGGAGTTACTACAAACGAGGTAGCAGCATCAATTACAGCTGCTGAATTAAAAGCAGGAGCATCAGGTGTAGGATATTTACAGGTATCCACTGGAAAACGAAGTGCATACAGTCACGATTCAGCAGAAAATATAAAAATCAAAAAAGGAGACCTTGTGCTTGTGGATCTTTGTCCAACTGCGAATGGATATGGTTCAGATGAGACAAGGACATACCTAGCTGGTAGTGGATCTGCTAAAGCGAAAAAGATGATTAATGCTGTTAACAAAAGTGTTGAAGCTGTTTTAACAGCAATAAGACTTGGAGGAACAGGTGGAGAGCTCGATGACATTAGTAGAAAAGTTCTCGCAGCTGAAGACTACCCCAGTTACCCACATACTTTAGGTCATCCATTAAGTGGATGTAATCAGCCATCTTTAAGACCCGGTTCAAAAAATCTTTTAGTTGAAGGATCAATTTTCACAGTTGAACCTGGAATCTATGAACTAGGTTATGGTGGAGTAAGAATCGAGGAAAATGTACTAGTTAAGAAAGATGGTTTTGAAGTTCTGACAAAATGGCCTAGAGTTCATCTTTAATTTTTTTATGTTAATCACATTTTGTGATTATGCAACGTGATTTAACTTTAAAAAGAGAATCCTATCTTTGGTTAATCATGTGATAATATGAACCGAGAAAATGTCTATGTCAATAGAATAACTAAAAATATTGAAAGCGTTGAGGGGGATCTTCTTGTTGAAAATGGTGTTGTCGATGCTGTAAAAGGTTCAATAAATGTTAATGGCATAACCAAGTGTGATGGTGACTGTACTTTTCATGGTTCTCTAACAACAGTTTCTCTTGACTCTAAAGCTGGGACCGTTACTGTAACAGGAGATTTACTATCCTCAAAAAATGTTCATGTTAAGGATGATCTTTTCATA
>VGJH01000154.1 GCA_016867505.1 Candidatus Bathyarchaeota archaeon | reverse complement strand
GGATCAAAGACACAATTGATGGTTTCATTTCTTCACCTGAAAACACTTTAATGAATCTGGCAAATGATCCTGCCTGGGGAACACCTCTAATTGGTTACTCCAATGGTGCAGATCCATTATACGATTTTTTTAAACAAGATATTGGCGAATTTTATGTTAAACCTATTGAGTTCATAGAGAAAACATTTGATAATAAAAAATTTGTAGATAAAGAATTAACAGTGGTCAGCTGGATTTTGCCACATACCGCTGCCACAAAGATTGATCATAGAAAAGAAAAATTTTGGCCAAGTGAACGATGGGCAAGGGCACGGATTTTTGGGGAGCAAGTTAACTCAAAGTTGCGAATGCATGTTGTTCAAAAACTGAATGAAGCGGGTGTTGAAGCTGTTGCTCCTATGCTTTCACCTCTCTGGCATAATGCAAGTTCAAAGAAATATGGCTTCGCTTCATCATGGTCAGAAAGACACGCAGCCTATACCGCAGGATTAGGAACCTTTGGCCTATCTGATGGCTTGATTACTCCATTAGGTAAAGCTCATCGGGCAGGATCAATCATCATGAATACCTTCATTGAACCATCAAAGAGACTATACAATGATCATCATGCATATTGCCTATTTTACACAAAAGGAACGTGTGGAGAGTGTATCAAAAAATGTCCAGCAGGAGCAATCTCTGAGAAAGGACATGATAAACAAAAATGCTCAGAATACGTTGATAATACTCGTAAATACGTAGAAGATAATTTCGGATTCAAGGGGTATGGCTGTGGGTTCTGCCAAGTGGGAGTACCCTGCGAAAATAAAATTCCAATAAATTTCAATGTGAAAAATGAAAATTAAAGATTCTTCTATTTTTAATAGAAAAATAATCCCAAAAATATAAAGAAACATATTGAGTCAATAACTTATTTTTGTCACCACTTCCTGAAGGTTATCGTTCTTGTTATACTTTATTTACAATAGAAAATGTTGGTATTTGTCCACTCGTTATTAACTAATGTGAGGAAGTTCCTGATGGTATAATCCTAATGGAATAAATACAACCTTTTTTAAATACTTTAGACAGTAAATGTAAGATGCTGCCGTGCCAGAAGTTGGCCTAATGGTTTCAGCCAACACCTGAAAGGACCGCCCGGTTCCGTGGGTTCGATTCCCACCGGCAGCGTGATTTAAAAAATTTTGGTGAGCTTTTTGGACCGCCCGGTTTTACTCAGCTCACCATCGCAGACGCACAGGCGACACCAGCACTTCTGCATTTACTACCATAATTATAGAATTATTTAAGGTTTATAGAATCTACTATGGATTATAATAGAAGAAGCCAGATAACCAATAGCATATATTTTTTGAGAACGCTGTTCAACTTCCAATTACTAGAGTTCATTATCTCCAATAAAATAAATAAAATATTTCTATGATTAAAACCTTGTATTTTCACTTCAAATATAAAAAGATGCTTTAAAAATTTATATTTAGTAATAAATAAAAGCAATGAAGAATAGCTTCAAATTATGTTTTTAAATAATTTCATAAATCAATGATTTATACGATATTATATAGTATCGTTTATAGTAAATTTGATATATTCCGATACTTTTTAGTATTGGAATAGGTGATACTGTGAGCATACTATCTAAAAAAATACATGAAAGACTGTTAACTAAGAAAAAGAAATTAGATACATATAGACCTCTTCCACCGGCACTTGTAAGGCAATTGAAGGAGTCGCTTTTAGTTGAATATATTCATTCAAGCAACGCAATAGAGGGTAGCACTCTCACTCTTGAAGAGACCCGCATGGTCATAGAGGATGGTATCACGATTGGAGGCAAATCTATTAAAGAACATTTAGAAGCACGAAATCACCTTAAAGCGATAGCATTTATCGAAGAACTGGTAGCTGATAGAAGAGCTATCGTCGATGTCGATGTGCTTAAACTTCACAGGCTTGTACTCGAGGGAATCGATGATTTTGCTGGTAAATACAGAGAATGGGGCGTGAAGGTCTCAGGATCTACCTTTATTCCTCCGCTTCGCAGTGATGTGCCTAAGCTTATTTTCGATCTCCTCGAGTGGTTAAGAGGTAATCCTGATGAGCTTTCCCCTGTGGAATTTGCGGCACTGCTACTTCACAAGTTCAACCAAGTGCATCCATTTAACGATGGGAATGGTAGAGTTGGACGACTTCTAATGAACCTAGTACTGATAAAGTCGGGATATCCATTTATTACAAATATCTCATATAGGGATCGTAAACAATATCTGAGGTCATTACAAGAAGCAGATCTAGGTAATGCCAAAATTCTAATAAAACTCGTAGCACGTAGTGTTGAGAACGCGCTGGATAACTATCTGCGTGCTATAGAAGAACCACATGTATTCTCTCTAGCGGAGGCAAGTAAGAAATCTGGAGTGAATGCTGAGTATCTAGGATTACTTGTGCGCAAAGGTACTTTACCCGCATATAAGCGAGGTAGCAGATGGTATGTATCTGAAAATGAGCTTAAAATTTACATAGAAACAATCAGGAGGAAATAGCTTATACTATACAAAATTAGTATATAATTAAAGACCTCCAACAAATATTTTTGAACCCCTCAGTGTATTTTAATGGTATTTTATAACAAGCTATTCGAGTTTTAGTCATATTCTATTAAATTATTTAAATCGTAGAGAAATGCTTCACACAATGGTTTAGACTGGCTAAACTAGATTGTAAGAATTTAGTTAATCAATGGATTAAACTAGATCGGAGAAGCTACGCACTAACTATGAGACGCCCACAGCTTCTACGCGCATGAGAAATATAACATATTATGTATTCGCATTGGTCAAATATGCATCAAACAAATAAACCAGCTAAATACCCGATAGTATAAAGGTGAAAAATATGAGCAAAACTTTAGTTGCATACTTCTCTGCAAGTGGCGTAACAAAAAAACTTGCAGAAACCCTCGCTGAGATAGCCGATGCTGACCTGTTTGAAATAAAACCTGAAAAACCGTATACCAGAGCAGATTTG
This sequence comes from Candidatus Bathyarchaeota archaeon, assembly GCA_016867505.1. Lineage (GTDB taxonomy): Archaea > Thermoproteota > Bathyarchaeia > TCS64 > TCS64 > UBA8941. The sequence goes on along the minus strand of VGJH01000154.1, from coordinate 713 downwards.
GATTGGACGAACAAAACAAGCCGAAGTACGGTTGAGATGAATAATTTAGCCTCTCGTCCTGCCATGGCTGAAAAGCTTGGCAACATGAATGCTTATGATAAAATATTTGTAGGTTTCCCAATCTGGTGGTATGTTGCACCAAAGATCATTAACACCTTTCTAGAAAGCTATGACCTTTCAGGCAAAACTATCATCCCATTTGCTACCTCTGGCAGCAGTGGGATGGGAAAAACCGTGGAAATGTTGCGCCCATCCTGCTCTAATACAACAACATGGAAAGATGGAAAGTTGCTGAAAAGCAACACAGATAAAAAGACTCTAACTACATGGATCGAAAGTCTGAAGCTCTAATAGCCTACAATGTACACATACTCATAGATCGCGAATAATTTGCAGTATAAACCTAAAATATAATCGATTCCAAAAACTTAAGGAAATTGTAGATATTTATCCTATAGATGTTTGTCCATATTGCACTAGATATTATTGTTCTTTAATAGAAGAATTTTATAATATAGATTATTGGGATACGAAAAACAAAGAAATACACAAAACTAAAATAATAAAATGCTTAAAAAAAAAACGTATATATCATATGTTTTAATGGATTATGATACATTTAACACTTATTCAGCACAACATTATCATCGACCAATTAAAAAAATCGAAGAAACACCAAGTGAAGAGAATAATAAAAAAAGAGGAAGAAAAAA
>VGJH01000153.1 GCA_016867505.1 Candidatus Bathyarchaeota archaeon | reverse complement strand
AATGGTGAGTTTCAGCTTTAATGTCACATTATTGAAATTATATTCAGACATTTCTCGGAAGAGCTGGGGCGTGTTTATAACTCGATACATTATACCCAATGCTTGTCTGTTGGTTTCCTGACAATTATAATACATATCTGGATCGCCATCTCTCGGATCTTTAGCCATGAAATGGAGATCATCATCATTTGTTTCAAACACTATTCTATCAACCTGGTCTAATTGAGTTTGGAAGAATGCTAATATCTCATGAAGAGCTTCAGCGCTATTGTAAATCAAGTTACCTGCAACAATATTTTGTAGTAAAGGATTATTTTCAGCCACTTTCTCGAACTTCATGCAGATGAAACCTTCAACAAGGCCATCATTCTTGTATCCAACCACCTTGTTTCCTCGAAGTAATCGCTCAATCCCCGACTCAGTTTTAATTATCATGCCATGAGTATTCTTAACATAATTCATGTAGCAATCATAAACTTGCTTTAAATCATCTTTATTCAAAAAAACTATGTTATCCTTCTTACCTTTTGGTAAGTCAGATGGTTTAAACCTGTATTGATTCAGTTTACTTCCATACCCATACCCCATTTGATTATAGAAATCTGGTCTAAAGGGGTAAAGCGTCGATAATACTGCTCCCTGGTCTCTGTAATGCTTATGGAAGTGTTCTACCAGCTCCTTAGCTACATGCTCCTTTTTATTTAGTAATTTAACGAAAACATTACCGATCCCACCAACCTTCATAATTTTACCATGAATATTCATTTCAAAATCGTGATACCTTGCTCCACCAACCATTTTTCCGTCTCGATAACAACCATAATAATGATTTGGCTCACCTTCACTCTGAGCTTTCTTCATATTTTCTTTCCATGTTAAACGAGTCTCAGGAGTTACTGTAATCATTAAGGGGTAAGCATCAAGTGACTGGCTGACATAATCTTCAAAATCTTCTCCCTCTAAAAGACGAATAACACTCATGCCTAAACTTAGCGTTTAAAAGATAAAATAATTGTGAAATAAAAAGTGAATAATTTTAAAGCAGTATAACCATTTAGAATGTGGTAGACTTGTCTCAGAAATCAATTGTTTTGAAAGAGTTAGCTGAAGTAGCTTTCAAGGGTCTTGAAGACCAGTTGAAAGGGCTTGATGAGGATGAGATGTATTGGAAACCAACAGATGAATCCAACAACATCGATTGGATAATCAACCACATCTGCAGAATAAGTAACACAACTTTGCCAAGAATCATTAAAGGTGACCCAACCTACAAGCCAGTCGGTTGGCCAGATGATTACAGGGATCGTCAGCATAGCATCGAGAAATATGTAGCTGATCTTGCATCAGGTAAAAAGATGGTAATCGATGGCATCGCAGCCTTATCAGATGCTCAACTGGAAGAAGAGATCCCATTATGGGGTGGCAAAAGAAAGAGGAAAGAAGGACTCTACACCTATATTGGTGAAGTAATCCATCATCGAGGCCAAATCGCCTTCATCAGAGGCACAGTTAAGAGGAAGAAAGAGAAAGACCCCAACTTTCTCTGCTAAATCACAATCAATTAAATAGGCGTATGCACCAAATATTTTCTGCGAATTATTGGTGGATTAAATGTCTGCAAAAGTTGAAGTAATTAAAGCGTTTGCGCAAGCAGGATTCGACAGGCTTGCTCGTTCAACAAAAGATTTGAAAGAAGAACAGATTGACTGGAAGAGCGTTCCAGATGCAAACTCAATTAGATGGATCTTGACACACATGAGTATGGAAGTCAATGTTATGCTTCCAAACATCATTGCAGGAGTCAAAGTTGACTGGCCAAAAGACTACATAGGCAACACAACATACTCACTACAAAAAATCTTAGGCGACATAGAAAATGGAAAAGTCGGCCTAATGAAACTATTAGACAACTTAACTGACAAACAGCTCGACGAAGAGATTGAAATGTGGGGAAGCAAACGCAAGAGGTTAACATCGCTGATGGGGATGGTTGGTGAATTTTTCCATCATGAAGGACAGATTGCTGCCATTTTGGGATTAGAGAAAAGAATCAAAACCCCCAAGTAGCCTAACCATTTTTATTTCCCGGTTTTCTTCTTTTTTATACGACGTTTCTGAAGGTTTAGGTATTGAAGATTGGTTTAAACTGTTATCCAGGAGTCGGTGGCTCAGGAATCCTAGCAACTCGATTAGGCATCGAATTCGCTAAGCATGGACATGATGTTCACTTTATCACATATGAAAGACCATTCGCTGTGCAAGGAATTGATCAAGAGAATGTGCATATTCACTTAGTCACGGTTCTGGAGTACCCACTCTTCAAGTATCCACCCTACACGGTTGCATTAGGCTCAGAGATGGTCAGGATTTCAAAAAATGAAAAACTAGATGTAATAAACGTGCATTATGCTATCCCCCACGCAACCGCTGCCTATCTTAACAGAGAAATTACGGGTGTACCCTACGTGGTTACCCTTCATGGAAGTGACGTGACTATTCTGGGAAGTGACCCAAGTTACCACCCAGTCAATAATCATTCAGTTGAGCAAGCTGATGCGGTCACAGCTGTATCAGATTTTATGCGCAGAGAAGCATACGAACGCTTAGGAGTAGAAAGAGAAGTCAAAGTAATACCAAATTTCGTTGACTCAGACATATTCAAACCAGATGTATGTGATTCAGACATCGTGAAACAAGAGAATGAGACAATGATAATTCATGTCAGCAACTTCAGGCCAGTCAAAAGAGTTCCAGATCTAATATATGCTATGAAAATAGTTACTAAAGAACAACCCAATGCTAAACTATTGCTAGTGGGAGATGGCCCGGATAGACACAGTGTTGAAAGACTCATTGATCACCTAAACTTGAGCAGGAATATTCGATTAACTGGTTTCAGAAGCGATGTTGCTAACCTGATGAGGTGCAGCGACATTGGTTTACTTAGCAGCGAAACAGAGAGTGCACCACTGACACTTCTAGAAGGGATGAGTTCAGGCCTACCTATGATCGCAACAAACGTTGGTGGAATTCCAGAGATCATTGAGAATGGAATGAATGGCGTAATTGTTCCACCCAAAAACCCTGAAGCAATAGCAAACCAGATCATAAATCTGATTAAAGATCCTGAACTCAGGACACAACTGGGAACCAAAGCACGTGAGACAATACTTGAGAAATATACCTCTGAAAAAGTCGTTAATGAGTACATTAAAGTTTTCAATGACGTTATTAATGGCTAAAGATTAACGAAAAAAGTTGATGCATTAGGGGTCAACGGACCGTATAATCTCTTATAAATTTTAACTAAATCATTTACGCCTGAAGCGAGGGCAAGGTCAATCCAAAGCCAATTAACCTCTTGACCATACTTTTCAGGAGCAAAATGACCGAAAGCTGACGAGAGATAACTCTCAATCTCCTGTATTTCTGCCTGCTTCTTCTTCATCTCAGCCAGTAATCCTTGCCTAATTGAAGGATCATTCAATTTCTGTTTAATACTGGTAACATCATTCTCTAAAACAGTTAGGTTATCAAGTAATTCTTTGTATGTTCCTTCAATAACAGTTTTCAAAGAATTATGGTTTAAAGCAACATTATTAAATTCTACACTCTTTTTGGCTTCAACCCAACCAGCTAAGACTTTGAATAACTCCTCGTTTATGAGGGTTCTATATCCTTTTTCAATTAATTTTCTAGCGTAGGCATCATTCCATGGCGTATTATAGAAGACTCGGGTATATCGCATGAATAC
>VGJH01000152.1 GCA_016867505.1 Candidatus Bathyarchaeota archaeon | reverse complement strand
AATCGTAATGGATATGTATGGATATGAAGAAGGCCTAAAGACATTCCTAAAAATCCAGATTGTCATATCTTTTTTCATTACCTGGGTTAGATGGAAATATACAAAAGAAACAATTGAAGACAAACCAAAAACTACTAAGCGTCCAAGAGTGTCTCTTGATCATGTTAAAGAATACCCAAAAACACTGAAAGTTATGTTAGTTGTTGGTGTTTTAAGCAGTTTCTCTATGCGGTTAGTAACAGATCTCGTAAACCTATATGCATTAGAAGTAGTAAAAGTAACGAACACGCAATTAGGTCTAATTTCAACCACTGTAGGTGTGATTATGACTTTTATGGCTTTTCCAAGTGGTTTATTGAGTGATCGATTTGGTAGAAAAGCCAACATTATGGCAACAAGAATATCCAACCCAATAACACAATGGCTTGTTTCAATAACCACAACTTATGAGCCTTATTATTTAATAAGATGCTTTAATGGATTTGCTCAAGCTTTAGGCGGTGGCGGTCAAGGTGTTGGAGGGCCTTCTTGGAATGCATTAATTGCTGATATTGTTCCTCCAATTCAACGAGCAACAGTAATTGGTACTCAGGGTACCTTTACAGCCATTTTCAGTTTCCCTGCAGGTGTTATCGGTGGGTGGTTATGGCAGAATATTAACCCTTCAGCTCCATTTCAATTATCAGGCTTAATTGGGATCATCAGCGCTACTATTTTCTTTTTTGGAGTAAAAGAACCTTCAAAAGAAGAAAAGTATGGATATGTTGAAGAAGAAAAGACACAACAAAAAGATGAAAATAATATGTATTAAAATAACTTGATTTTAAATATAATATTTAACAAAAGGATTTTATTTTTAAAAAAATACTATAAATCATGAATCCATATGGGAAAAATTCTTTTAGAACAATATTTTTTGGATCATCAGTGTTTTAGGTGCAATATGGATTCATATTGAGAATTTGTATAAAATTTCACAAAGACGACAGATAGTAAAAAATGCAAGAAAATACTCCGTTGTTGTGAAAAAACCAATATTAAACTATGGTTGCGAAAACACTGATTTTGGTGACATGAATGTTGACATACAAGAAAGAAAAATATAAAATTTTATCTAATAAAACCTTTTCCGAATAAGTTACCCTATCCTGATAAGTACTTTGGCGCTGTCGTTTGTAATCACGTGCTTGAGCATATTGAAGATTATCAAGGATTAAAAAAAGAGTTAAACAGGGTAGCTGATCAAGTTTATATAATTACTCCTAACCAATTTTTCTTTGGACGTGGGCATGGCCTGATCATAAATGGGTTTTCATATCAAAGAATGCAATACCTTTGGTTGATCCACCATTAACCAAATTTGCAACTGAAAAAGTTGCTAGTCTTGAGGTAAAGATATTAACACTATCTAATAAATTAACTTTTTAATTATTAATAAATGTAAATTTAGCAAATATTGGCCATTTTTTATGCTAAACTATTTAACTATTAACAAGTGTTTTTCATGTAATACACTTATTGAGGAAGTTGAGTTGACAGATAAAATAAGTATATTTATTCCTGTTTTTAGAGAATCTCAACTTCTAAAAAACATGCTTGATTTTTTGATTAAAGATTCATATAAACATAAAGAAATTATTGTTTGTGTTGATGAACCATCTGAAAATAGTATTAGACTCATAAATGAGTACCCTGAAATTAAGTTTATTTTATCTTCTGAAAGACGTGGAAAAGTAACAAGTTTAAATGAAGCAACTACAAAAGCAGATGGTAAAATTTATCTTTTCTTAGATAGTGATTTACTTCTCGATCAAAAAAATTTTCTAAACAAAATTTATACAGAAATTTCAACGTATGATCTTTTAGAAATTAAGAAAAAAATTCTTGAAGATTCTTTCTTAGCTAGAAATGTCTATTACGATTTTCTTAGTGGCAGTTTTTTAAATTGGTACCTATCAAAACAAAAAGTAAATTTTTTATGGTTAAATGGTTCAGCTTTTGCTATTTACGCAAACAGGTTTCATAAATTAGGAGGATTTACCAAAATTGTATCTGAAGACTTTGATATGGCAATCAAAGCTTACAAACACGACCTCTCCGTTGGTTATTCAGAAGAAGCTGAAGTTTTATTAAAAGTAAATCCTTCTTGGAAAGCATGGTATAAACAAAGGCAACGTTGGGCGATTGGAGTATCTCAATGGTTTTTACAGAATTGGTCTGTCTTAACATCAAAAGAATGGTACTTGAAATTTTTAATTCCTATGTTAATTAATCTTATACCTTTTTTTTTAGGAGTGGCAATATTTTTAATGCCTAATCTAATAGAATTACCTTTGACAAAAATTTTTTTATTGTTATCACTTCAAAAAATTGTTGAACTGCCAATAATTGTAATTAATTCAAATGTTTTATTTTTAGTCCAAAGCATTTTTTCTTCACTTTTTTCTTTTATTTTTAATTATGTGCTTTTAAATTATGCTGCAAAAAAATTAGGTTATATTTTTAAACCAATTCAGTTCATTTTCTTTTTTTTCATATATAGTTTACTTTTACTAATAGTAAATATTTTGAGTGTAATAAAATTTTTAATAAAAAGAAATAATGTAAGACTAGACTGGAAAGTCTAATGCTAATTATTATTGTAATGGAATAGGAATTTTATTTCATTTAAATAATCTAGAAAATTAACTAACAATTAACATTGAATTGAAACGAAATGTATTATTGAGGTAATTTAATGGTGAGAATTATTCTTTTTATAAATTAATAGTATTTTTAATAAATTATTAAATTAAATGCTTAAATATACTAGAATTAAGATTATAATTATTAAAACGAATATTAATGTGAAAAGATTTTTGGTTGGATTAATCGATTGATATTTTCCTTCAATAAGCAATGTATTTATGATCTATAGTAAACCAAGCAATTGGATCCCAAAAAAGAGGAACTGACACATAAATTCGTTCACCTATTCGCGATAATTCTAAAAGAGTTGATTTAGGATCTTCTAAATGTTCTAAAATGTGAAAAGCTACAACTGATCCAAATTGTTTATCTTGGAATGGAAGTGGTTTATTTAAATCAATTTTCATTTGATTTGGTAAAATATGGTCTTCAATATCGATATTAATATCCCCAATGAATCTAACATTACCCCCTGTACCAACATTTAAAATTGGTTTTTTTACTGACAAAGAATATGCTTCAGCTGCTTTCCACTTCATCTCTCTTTCCCAATGTGAATAGACTTTAGCTATCAATTGAGCTTCAAACAAGAAAAAAATAATTAACAGCAGAACCCACGAAAATATCATCTTGAATAGTAACATCTCTTAATGATATATATTAATTTTTTATTATCGATTATTTTAAAATCTCTTTTTCTTAGGCAAAATAATTTATCATTATTGATCTACACAATGATAAGAGTCCAAGATGATTCATACATAAAATATATTATTACTCGAAAATTTATAGTTATTTCTAACATTTAAAATAAGTAATTACATATTTATATATGAGGATTTTGATTAACCTGCTTTATTCTTATACAAGAATATAGAGCCATATGAATGACTGATAAATTAAAAACTACCCATAAACACACCACCACAACAAACCTGACACCCACAACAAGAAACCACAAACCACTCAAAACCAAGACCAACAACCCCTCAAACACCCCTTAAAACGAGTCCGCCAACCACCACACCCACGAGATCGATGGCTCACGCTACCTGAAGAGACCCCAAACTAAGCAGATTAAAACAGAAACAACT
>VGJH01000151.1 GCA_016867505.1 Candidatus Bathyarchaeota archaeon | reverse complement strand
CTATTGTGGCCCTGACACCACTAGGTATAAACACATTCTCTGTGACGGGGATGGTGTTACCACCTATCTCTCCAAATGTCGTAACTCCGCTTTTGAGGCCTTCAAGCACTCCTAATTTAGAACCTGCAATACTGTGTTCTGGTTTTGTATATTTACCAAAGGGCCCCATTGCCTTCAGCATCCACTCGATCTCAGGAACATCTTGTCCCTGCCCTCGAGTTATTGTACCACTAGTATGAATATGTACATCAACAAATCCTGGTAGAACAGCTTTACCTTTCGCTTCAATGACTTGGTCAGCATTTTTATAGATTTTATCAAGCTCTACTGTTTTCCCGACGGCAAGTATTTTTGAACCATCTACAGCTATAGCACCATCTTCAATGGTGCCTAAGCCTTCGCCTTGCATTGTCAATAAGAAGCCATTGCGAATATAAATTTCAACCATTTGAATCGGGTGTATGGTTATTTAGTCATATATTACTTCTTCGTCCCAATCAGTGTATAATTGAGTTAATATGTTCCAAATGGGTCTACAATTGATTAACAGTATTGCTTGATATTAAAAAAATCATCTACTAACATTAACAAAAATTGGATTAATAGCTTTAACAAGTTCATTAGGCTCCATCTCAAAAATGAAACCTCTCAATCCACCATTAATGTAGAGTTTTTGTAATGATAGAATCGTTTTTTCTGCGTAAATTGGCATCCGTTTTTTACTTCCGAATGGGCTTATCCCTCCAACCATATAGCCTGTATGTTTTTGAGCATCTTTGACTTCGCTTGTTAAAACATTTTTTGCTCCAATTTGACGTGCAAGTTCTTTAAGACTTACTTCTTTATCCCCATGCATCAACATTATGAAAGGTGTGTTATCTTCTCTCTGCATTATTAGCGTTTTAACTACTGAATGTAAATCAACGCCTAAGCCTTCAGCAGCAATATCTGAACCCTTCCTTTGATAATCATAGAGATGTTTAACATAAGAAATTCCAAGTTTATCCAAGAATATTGATCCCGGTGTAACTGGAAATCTTGTCATGGTGAATCAATGACCTATTTAGTTAATAAAATTTCTAGAATTGTCAATTCTTACCTTAAAATTATTAGTTACTTGCTTAATCTGTATTTGAGATGTCGAATTATCCATTATTAGAAGCTCGCAGAGATGTTATTGCGTGTATTCAAGTATGGAAAAAGCTTTTTGAGACATTTTATTCGAATATTTTAGATTATGCATATGTTAAAGGATCAGCGGTTAAAAAATGGGACTCAGCAATTGACTATGTACCAATGCTTAGTGATGTGGATATTCATTTCAAAATAAAAGATGGTGCAAATTTTTTCTCTTCAGAAAATAAGTTTAGAGAAGCAATAAAAATTAACGAATTGTATGAAAAGAAATTTGTAAATAAAAATCCTAATTACCTTCATATTCCACGAATTCAAGTTCTCGAATTAAATAGTAGGCTAAACAATCTTGACTTCGTTCTAACTAGTGAATTGCATAATGAGGATATTCTTTTTGGGAATCCTGAAAAAATACTAAAAAGAGAAGTAAATGAAATAAGAACATTAGATTTAAAGATGCTTCTTAATCTTCAAGAATTGTTAAATAATCTTCCTATGTCAGTATTGGATCGAAGTGGCATTGATTTTATCACTTTAATTAGACGTTTAAGTTATGAGGTATCACCAAGCCCTGTGCGTGTTCTTAGTCAAATCTTGGATGATCCTTATGAAGTATGGAATTTGAATAGAACTGATATTTGTAAAAAATTATTAGAATGTGGATTCACTGATTTAGCTAAGTCATATTCAGGTTATTATTTTACTGGTTGGGATGTTTTTCGCACTAGCTTTAGAGATACTGCGCTTATGAGAAGTTTACTTTTATATGGTTATGAAGTCTTATCTAAATCATTTAATTATGGGAAACAAATTAATCAAAAAAATACATAAACAACATATCCTTTTTTCAAGTAGCATACTATAAAGAATATGTGTCTAATCAAGAAACACTAAAAGAATTACTTTTTAAATTAGTCAATATTCAAGCTCCTTCTAGGCTTCGAAGAGCCAATGATGGTTGCTTTGAAGGAGGAATTGAAGCCTTTCGTTGATCAAATTTATGATACGACAAGAGGGAATATTATTGGTATTAAAAAAGGTACTAACTCGAATGCACCAAAAATTGCTATTGTGGCTCATATGGATCAAATTGGTTTAACAGTATTCAACATTGATCAAACTGGCTTTATTAGATTCAAGAAAATTGGAGGAATAGTCTCAAAAGCATTACAAGGGCAGCAAGTCCGAATCTTAACTGAGAATGGGCCAGTTTTCGGTGTAATAGGTTTAAAACCAGGTCATGTCACTCCTGCTGCAGAGGCTAATATAATTCCTCCAGTTGAAGAAATGTACATTGATGTTGGAGCAAGAAGTAGGGAGGAAACCCATAAACTTGGTATCAGCATAGGTTTCCCAATTTCATACAATATGAAACCTTTGGAACTTTCTTATGGTCACATAGCAACACCAAGTTTAGATGATGTATGTGGGCTAGTAACATTAATTATCCTTGCACGTGAATTTCACAAAAACCATCCATTGTCTACAATTTATTACGTAGGCACTGTTGAAGAGGAGATAGGATTAAGAGGCGCAGAAGTTGCACTGAATGGTCTAGAAGTAGATATTGCCTTAGCTATTGATACAACTACAGCGGGATTCCAGCCTGATGTAAATATGCGTGAACTTATTTATGAGGTTGGAAAAGGACCAGCAATTAATATTGCTGAACTTGGTACTGGAATTAGATTTAGCAGTCAATTATTAGTTAAATGGCTTAGAACAGTTGCTGAAAAATATAAGATACCACATCAAGTTGCATATCAACATGGAGGAACTGATGCAATGGCTTTGATGCAAACAGGTTCCGGTATTCCATCATGCAGTATTGCATTACCTAGAAATTATAGCCATAGCCCAATTGAAACATTTCAGCTGAAGGATTTCGAGAATCTTATATTATTGATAGAAAAAGCAATAATTGATGTAAAAGAAGATTTTAATTTGCATCGAATATAATTTTATTTCACATATTTTAAGCCATTTTTCTGAGCTTTTTGTATCCATGTGGGGACAGGTGGCACCAGTTTATCTTCTGATTCGACAACTATTTCAGTGAATGTTGGTTCAGGATCATTAAAAATATTTTTTAAAGTTTTTAATTCGTTTGGTTTATTTATACGGTTAGCTTTTAATCCAAATCCTTCAGCAATTTTTAGATAATCAACAGGTTTAAAATTGGTAGCAAAATCAACATATTCTTTACCATAGCTCAATTGCCATTCTGCTCGGATCCATCCATAACTTAAATTGTTGAATAATATTATGTGGTTGCTTCCCCCTAAACGTGCAATAGTTTCAAGCTCACCTGCAGTAAAGCCAAAGCTACCATCTCCTACAAGTGTGGCTATGCTTAAATCAGGTCTGGCAAAATGAATGCCAACAGATGCTGGAATAGCATACCCTAAGCTTCCCATAGCGTAATTGTATAGCATTTTTCTTCCTGCTTCTTTGACTTTAAAATAGGTTGCAGTATAAATTGCTGAAACTCCCACGTCAGAAACAAGCGCATAATTTTTTGGTAGCGCCTCACTTAATTCGTTTACCAGTTTAACAGGGTGTATGGGTAAATCATTTGATGAATTAAATGAATTAACATATTCATAGTATTCGGTTGCTTCTTTTTGTATAAGTTTTATTCTTGTTAAGCTACGCCGTTTCTTTTCTTGCTTC
>VGJH01000150.1 GCA_016867505.1 Candidatus Bathyarchaeota archaeon | reverse complement strand
TTCTTTAAGCCTATGATTTGTTGTAATAATAATATCAGGATAATATGCAATATTCTTAACCATTTTTGAAATATTTTTATCAGAAGAAATCCCCATTATTAAAATAAGATGTTTAAAAGTAAAAATGGATAAAGATTTTATCAAAGCCGTGATTGCTTCTTCGTCTTTTGCTCCATCAACAACAATTAAGGGATTATGTGAGATTACTTCTAATCTACCTGGCCAATTAACTTGTTTAATCCCTTTTTTTATTGAAATTTCTGGAATGTTTATTCCATATTTTTCTAAGGATTCAATTGCAGCAATAGCAGTTGCAGCATTATAAAGCTGATAATTACCAAGCAGTTTCATATATAATTCATATTTTTGTTTTTCAGTAGTCACAACGAAATTTTGTCCACTTATACTTGAACTAATTAAACTGAAGGTAACATTTTTACCTACTCGAATAATTTTGTTATTCTTTTCAGCGCTAATTCTAGATAATAAATCGTATACTTCATCATCTTGTGTCGCTGTTATTACAATTGAATCAGGTTTTATTATTCCTGCTTTTTGAGTAGCTATCTTGATTTTTGTATCTCCTAACATATTTGTATGTTCAAGACCTACATTTGTTATGACAGCAACCAAAGGTTTAAGGACATTCGTTGCATCGAGCATTCCACCCATACCGACTTCAATGACAGCGAAATCGACTTTTTCATTAGCAAAATAAGTAAAAGCAAGCGCTGTTAAAATTTCAAATTGCGTTGGATGTCTTGGACTTTGATAATTTTCCATCTCTCCGCAAATTTTTTTAATCTTTATTAAAATTGTTTCAACATCTTTTTCAGAAATTAACTGATTATTAATAACTACACTTTCTCTAAAAGTGGATAAATGAGGCTTAGTAAATAGACCCACTCTAAAACCAGCAGACATAAGGATTGATGCAATCATTGCAGCAGTGCTACCTTTACCATTAGTTCCAGTTACATGAATTGTTTTCAATTTTTTTTCAGGGTTATCTAGGTGAGATAATAGAATAGTAATTGCTTCTAAACCTAATTTTGATCCCAGTCTCTCGGTCTCATTATACCAAGCAATTACTTCTTTATAATTCATACAAAAATAAACAGGTGAAGTAATTATTATCATTTGACAAAAATTTTTTCAATTCACTTTTGTATAATAGCATATTTAATTATGCGACATTCCTTACAAGGTGAATAGAATGAAAATACCAAATAATATCAAAGATTATTTCGCTGGTGCAGCCGTTGCTTTTAGTATTGTTTTATTAGTGAATCAAGGAATAAGTTTTTTAATTATTGGGTGGACCCCTGAAAAAATTTCTGCAAATGAATTTCTTTTTGCAATAATACAACTTTTAGCGCATATTATTGGAGGTTTTTTAGCTGGGTACCTCATTGCTAAAAAAAGGGAATCTGATCACATTATTAGCGCAGCCACTGTTGGTTTATTTGCATATATTGCTGAGTCAATATTTGTTTCATTATTTGGGGGAAATTATATGCCCGATTTCTGGGCTTTAGGTGGCTTTTTATTATGCGCTGCAAGCGCGGCATATATTGTTAGAAACAAGCAGCTAAAAAAAGATAGTGAGAAAAATAAGGAGTCTTGATACTTATTCTAAATGGATCAACAACAGATATTTTTGCAACATTTATGTGACAAAGTATTTATCCATGCTATAATTTCCATGGATTATCTGGTTTGAGGATGATATTATGGCTAAAAAGAAGATAGTGTTAGCATATTCTGGTGGTTTAGATACGAGTGTTATGTTGAAGTGGCTCCAAGAACAATATAAAAGTGAAGTAGTTAGCCTTACCTTAGATGTTGGTCAAGGTGATGATTTTAAGAAAATTGAAGAAAAAGCATGGAATCTTGGAGTAGAAAACCATTACACAATGGATGTGAAGAAAGAATTCGCTGTTGAGTATGTCATCCCTGCAATCAAAGCTAATGCACTCTACATGGATACTTACCCAATTAGTAGTAGTCTGAGTAGACCATTAATTGCTAAAAAGATGGTGGAGGTTGCTGAGATTGAAGGAGCATATGCTGTTGCACATGGTTGTACTGGCAAAGGAAACGATCAAGTTAGGTTTGATGTTACAATCAAGGCATTGAATCCTAATCTAAAAATAATCGCACCAGTACGAGAATGGAAATTTGATAGAAATTCAGAGATAATATGGGCAAAAGAACACAATATCCCTGTGCCTGTAACCGTCGATTCTCCTTATAGCATTGACCAAAATTTATGGGGAAGAAGTATTGAAGGTGGAGTTCTTGAATACCCTGAAAAAATGGCTCCAAAAGAAATTTGGGAATGGACAAATCATATTGAAGATACACCAAATGAAGCAGAGTATGTAACGATTGGTTTTGAGAAGGGTGTTCCAACAAGCATCGATGCAGTGGAAATGGATATTGTTAGTATTTTAGATAAAATGAATAAACTCGCTGGAAAACATGGGATTGGTCGTTGTGAGCATATGGAAGATCGTACAGTTGGATTGAAAAGTCGAGAAACTTATGAAATACCTGCAGCAGAAACAATTCTTATTGCTCATAAAGATTTAGAGAAAATGGTATTAACCGTTCATCAAATGTTGATGAAAAGAGAAATTGATCATAAATGGACAACACTAGTATACCAAGGATTATGGGTTGATCCACTTAAAAAAGATCTTGAAGCATTCATAAATAGCACACAAGAAAATGTGACTGGTTGGGTTACAATGAAGCTTCACAAAGGCTCAGCAAAACCAGTTAAACGAGGAAGCGAAAACAGTCTTTACGATTATAATTTAACAAGTTTCGACGTAAATATCAAATACGATCAACACGATGCCCTAGGATTTATTTCCTTATGGGGTTTACCCAGTGTTACTAGTTGGAACCTAAAACGAAAGCAATTGGAACAAAAAGATTTAGAGCAAGCACAAAAAGTTGCTCCACCCCAAAAACAAGATACAAAAAATACAAAATAAAAAAATTAACATCAATTTTATAATTAATTAATAAAATATTATTCAAATGCTTTTTTTTAAAGACATAAAATGTATGATTACTAAAAGAATAAAAAAGTACTTTAATCATATTTAACCAAAACACATTTAGATAATCATAATAAATCTAAATGAGGTATATCCATACCAGAATCTTTAGGCATGAAAATTAATGCTGCTGGATGGGAAAAACTTGCAGCTATTAGAAATGATAATGTCAATCAACAGCTCGAATATTTTACTAGAATATGCAAACCATCCAAAGTTACAATCCTAAACGAATCTAAGGAAGATATAGAATACATTCGCAGATTAGTAATAACCTCAGGTGAAGAAATTCCATTAAAGATTAAAGGCCATACAGTTCATTTTGATGGTTATTATGATTTAGCCAGAGATAAATCTTCAACCAAAGTACTTACACCTCCTGGGATGCAACTTAGTAGAGATATCAACAGAATTGATAGAGATATAGGTCTAAAAGAAGTGCTGAGCCTCGTTGATGGAGCAATGAATGATAAAGAGATGTTAGTTAAATTCTATACTCTTGGGCCAACAAATAGTAAATTTAGCCTTGGAACGCTCCAGATTTCAGATTCACCTTATGTGATTCATAGTGAAGATATTCTATATAGGCAAGGATACGAACACTTTAAATCGCTTAAAGGGTCAAACAACTTTTTCACATTCATCCACTCAGCAGGAGAATTAAATGGATTAAAAGTAACAAAAAATGTGGATAAACGAAGAATTTACATTGATTTAATTGATGGTAAGGTATATAGTG
>VGJH01000149.1 GCA_016867505.1 Candidatus Bathyarchaeota archaeon | reverse complement strand
CTGAGTCCAACTTGCTTTACCTGAATATGGTCCCCAACCTTCAAAACGCCTAGTTGTCCCAATCAATTCTTCACCACCAGTAATGAGCCTAAATTCTTTCCCCTTATGTTCATTCAACATCCTTGCCCAACGCTGAGCCTTCTCAGCAAGGGCAATGGAGTCAATGTCCCTGATATGCCAGTTAGCTTCCTTCACAGATGACTGCCAACCAAAAAGGAACTGTACACCAGCTTGACGGGCATCCCTTATCTCCTGAAGGAAAGCAGGATCCCAGTCAGCAAACCAGAAGATGAAGTTGGTTGCTTTCAAAGCCTCAGCAACAGTCCTTGGAAGCTTCACTGCCCTCCCCAGAGACCACAACCCAATTGCCTCTTTAGGAGTATTAACAACCAGAACATGGGGAACAGCCTCGATTGCTTTACACATCGTTACAAGTGCGCTATATCTAGTTGTCTCAGTGTCAGGACTAACACAAATTAGAACCTCATCCCCAGCCTTCACATTCTTAAACTCGAGACTATACTTCGCAAGTTCACTAAACAAAGTCTCCCTTAACAAAAAAACATCCACCTACATCAACCCTTAGAGTCATTGATCTTAAATGATTTTGCAGTTGAAAACTATTTTGAAGTATTTTTTATTACATTTTTTAAAAATGTAACTTACTCGAAACGTGGTTTATTCATATTTCTATTAATCGGTTTTTTCTTTGATTGCTGTAGAGAGAAATGCTTATTCTGCTCCTTCTTTTTAATACTTGAACCTTCGTAAGATTTGTTTACTTCTCCAGAAGTCATTATATAACCACAGAATATACAGGTATATTCCTTCTCCTTTTGAACATCTTCTAATTGAATTGGATTCATTTTATTGCATTTTGGGTTAGGACACCTAATATACGTGGCTTTAGACACAATAATAACCTTCATCAACTAATGGAAATAGGTTTGGATGCTTTTTGATCCTACTTTTTAAATGATGAATTTTTTTATAGTTTCTCTTTTATAACATTCGATTAAAAATCATCATTCAAGCGTTATTGATTGATTACCTACTTGTAGCAGCTGTTAGTTTAACCGCTGGAGTAGAAGCAATAGCTTCTGCTTTCCCCATGCTCTAACCTCATCGTATACCTCTTTCATTAACCCTGCTAGTAATAATTACAGTCATAAATCTGCGTGGAACCCGGGAAGCTGGAACCTTCATGACTTTTCCAGTCTATTTCTTTCTCGTCACATTCATACTGACTTTAATATACGGATTCTTTTTAGCTATTTTACAGGGACCCGTTAACCTTGTAATATTTGCTCCTAAAGCAACCGAGCCATTAACGTTTGTTCTATTTTTACACGCGTTCTCCTCTGGATCATCAGCTCTAACAGGGGTTGAAGCTGTTAGTAATGGTGTTCCTATATGACCTGTACAGCTCTACTAGTTATAGGCTATAGTAAATTTGTTGATGGTGCATGGATTACAGCGATATTGATTCCATTAATTGTGTTAATCTTCCATACCATATTCAACATTATCGTAATTTTGACCTACAGATGTCTCCCCATAGTATTAAATTAGTATTATTAGAAGAAGGATGCCTAAACATAGAACGTGCAGCTATACCTGTTTCACACGTTAATCAAGGAACTGTTGATGCAATCAATTTTGCGAAAAAAATTGCTTCAAATATTATTGGAATTCATGTTGAATTATCGGTTGAGAATAGAGAAGAAGTTGTCAGGGCATGGGAAGGGTTATGGCCAGATATTCCATTACATATTTTGCCTTCTCCTTATAGGTCTGTGACTGAACTTTTAATAAAATTCCTTGAAGAAACAGATAAGAAGCATAACGGTGAACCAACTGCTCTAATTTTACCAACTTTTGTCCCAGCAGAATGGTGGCAAACCATCTTACATACTCAGACTACATGGAGGATCAGGCAAGCAATACTTAACTCAGCTAAAGAATCTGGTATAGAGAGAACAATAATTGAGGTACCTTACTTACTAAAAAAATAAAAATTACTTATTCCGATAAAAGAAATCTAGAGCATCTGGCACAACTTTTAATGGTAGATTAGAATGATCAGCATCTTCGTATTGTTTATACTTCCAAGTTAAATTAGGATTTGGATACAGTTTTAATGTTTCAACAACTTTATGGATCCTAGCTTCTATTCCATTACTTTCAATATGTTCATGTGCTAAAAATAATTTCTCTGAAAGAGGTAACTGTTTTTTCATTAATCTCTCTAATTCAGTTATTAACGGCTCATCCTCATTTAGTAACCATGGGCTTGACGCTAAATAATACCTAAACAAATCAGGCCTCGAAAGCATTGTATAAAGAGTGAATAACCCACCCATTGAGTGGCCAATAATTGTTCGCATATCATTGGTTGGATATTTTCTTTCTATTATCGGAATTAATTCTTGAGTTAGGAAATTTAAGAAGTTATTTGCGCCACCTCCCTCAGGTGCTTCTGATCCACTTCCCCTAACAGTTGGAGTAAAATCCCTAACTCTATTCGTGCTTGCTATGCTAGCAACAATCATGCGGGGAATTCTACCTCTAGATGAATAGTGCTGAACAAAACTTGACACAACATTATGCAAGCTATGTCCATCAAGCAAATAGATAACCGGAAACTTCTCATCTAATCCAACACTGCCAGAAGGAAGATACACAAAGATCCTGCGTTCTTCAGCCAAAAATTTGGAATATAATACTATATTGTCGCAAACCAACGGATCCATTAATGCTATGCTCCAAACATCATTACGCAAGATCTTATTTATTCCTTTTCTAATAAAAATATATTAAAAACTAGAGTCTCTTATTATATTTTATTTTAATAATCATTTAAAAAACTAGTTTTTTTTAAAAATGCCTTATTTCTTCCCTTTTATTACTATAAATTTTAAATATTTAGATAATAAGCTATTTGATGTTTAAAAAACCAACCATATTGCTGGAGTAAACATTACATCTACTAATCAGCCATCGGGTCAACCAGCTTTAAGTGGTTTATCTGGAGTTGATGGTAACCTAGTTTTCAGTAACCTTCTTAATGGTAATTATACTCTTCAAGCATCAAAATGCGGTTACGTTCCAGGTAATGTTCAAGTTGTTGTTGCTGGTGGAGTCGACATAAATGTCAGTGTATCGATGCCTGTCCCATCACCTGGTAGTGGGAGAGGAATACCCGGATATTCCATTGCATCAATTTTCACCGCATTGCTAGCCACAACATTATTATTATCTTATAATATTAGAACCAGAGATTTAGGTAAACCCATCAATTTCATCTTATCATAAAATGGATTCATCTATAAAAAAATTCATGATGCTTTTATTTACACCAAACAAATAATGAAGAGATTAATATGCTAACTGAGAAACAATTCAAAACTGGATCATCAATCATCAATTATGCTGAAGGTCCTCCGTCTGGTCCACCAATAATTTTCCTTCACGGTTTAACTGACCGTTGGCAATTCTTCCTACCTATCCTCCCTTTCCTCTCCAACAGATGGCATGTCTATGCTCTGGATTTCCGTGGACATGGCAAATCGAGTAGGAATCCCCCGTATAGATATGTTGACCACATGGATGATCTAATAAAATTCATTGATGGAGTACTTGATGAGAAACCAATAATTTTTGGTTCCTCTTTGGGTGGCAACATAGCTCTAATGGCTGCTTCAAAGAATCCTGGAATAACCCGTGCACTCATTTTCGCTGATGGAAGCATCCATCGTAAGAATGCTAAGGACGTCATGGTCAACTACCATAGCTACTGGGCTGGCTGGGAGAAGATTG
>VGJH01000148.1 GCA_016867505.1 Candidatus Bathyarchaeota archaeon | reverse complement strand
CACTGAATACGTTGAAGACTTAAAGGTTTTCGTTAATTAACGGATCAATCATCGACGATTGTTGAAGTTTTATCCTTTTTTTACGACGAGAAAATACAAGCAAATTATCTCATAAAAATTTATTATAAATAATTGATACTATTTGTACTAAATTATGTTGCTTTGAAATTCAATATCACTGGTAGGTGGTGATAAGCAGGAGTTCAATTCGTTAATTTTAAAATTATAATAGTTATTAAACACTTAAAACAAATTATGGTGTATGGATAATAAAGCAGTGAGTTTAAGCACAATCATTTTGTTGGGGATTATTTCATGTAGTCTTGTTTATTATAATCCATCCAGTTTTGGCATCTTTTTGACAAAAGAAAATCGATTAGTGATTAATGAGAGAGATGTTGTTTCATATGATTCTATTAATAACCAGCTTATTTTAACATCTGAAGGTATGCAGAAGATTAAATCATTAAAAGTAAGTGTTTATGGTGAGCCTTTTGTAATTAAAATTTATAATAAAGAGGTTTTATCTGGTGCATTCGGGACACCCATATCATCAATTGGTTATAAGGGAACAATTATTGAAGTTCCTTTCGAGAATACGAATAAAATCACTATTCAATCTGGTTATCCAAATAATTACCCAGATAATGAAATTGATGATCAAGAAATAATTAATTATTTTAGAATATTGGGGAAGTTGAGCAGGTAGAGGAAATTTTCGAGAAAACCCTAAGTATTGTTTATAAAATTATTCAAACATATGAGAACTCTCACTAAAATGGATTTAGAGGATTACATGCTTGGTGCAGTAATACTTGGATGTGGTGGAGGCGGAGAAGTTTCTAGTGGTAAAGAACTTGTTAACTATGCTTTTGATCACGGATACAAGTTCAAACTAGTTGATATTTCAGAGTTAAAAAATGATGAAATGCTTTGCATTATATCAAGCGTAGGCGGAGGAGTCAATCAAGAAATAAGAGAGAGGGTAGCCCCTTACCATAAATTATTCAAATCAAGTATTGAGACAAGAATCCAACGCTTCAAAAGATCTCCCGAGGAGCTTTCAAGATATATTGGTAAGGAATTCGCTGCATACCTCCCAAGCGAAACGGGGGGAGGCAATGGGATTATGCCGATGTTTCTCAATGCCATTGAAGGTAAGCCATCAGTTGATGGTGATGGTTGTGGAAGGGCTAAGCCAGAGATTGGAATTTCATTAACTCATGTGGCTGGCATCCCAATTGCTCCAATATCTGTTTTTACTCCTTTCATGGAGAGCATAATCATAAAAAACGCTATAGATGATTTTCGTGGAGAAGACATGACTAGACAACTTGCTGTAGCTTCTGGGGGAGGTGTCACAGCTTCAAGAAGTTCATCATCTGTGAAAGATTATAAAAATGCGATTGCTACAAACCAAGTAACACGCTGCATAAAAATTGGTAACACCATAAGAGAAGCTAGAGCAAATAATACTAATCCTTGTGAATCATTCGAGAAAATAGCTGGAGCTAATAAACTGTTTGAAGGAAAAGTTACTAAATATGAGGCTGAAGGAAAAGGCGGATTCAATTGGGGAAACTGGCATATTAGAGGAATGAAGGAATATGAAAACCACCATATGCGGATCTGGTACAAGAATGAGAACCTAATAAGCTGGCTTGACGATAAACCACATGTAGTGTGCCCAGATTTAATCTGTGTTGTTGACAACGAAACCTGTGAAGGACTATCCAACTTCACAAGAATAAATTACGAGGACCAAAAAGTATCAGTTTATGGAATACCTGCAATAGATAAATGGAAAACACCTAAAGGCATAGACATTTTTGGACCAAAACATTTTGGCTTCAACATTGAATACACCCCCATCGAAAAAATAATTAATCCATAAACCTAAAATTATTATATTATCAAGGACTTCCCAAATAGTTATGCAAATATATTCACGAGAATACCAACACAACAACGATTTTGAAGCAGTCATGCATTTTTTAAGAGAATCATACTCAACAACAAAGAGTTTTCAAAACTGGTTACCAACACGTTTCGAAAATAACAGCAGA
Organism: Candidatus Bathyarchaeota archaeon; assembly: GCA_016867505.1. Taxonomy (GTDB): domain Archaea; phylum Thermoproteota; class Bathyarchaeia; order TCS64; family TCS64; genus UBA8941. The sequence goes on along the minus strand of VGJH01000148.1, from coordinate 1,775 downwards.
GAAAAAGGTATTCAAATTTGGCTTGACGCTACTGAAAAAAAGGAAAAAATCATTGCACTTTCAAATCCTGAAGAAAAATTCAGGTATTTTATACAACTTAATCCAAATTACCAATTTCTTTTTAAGGAAATTCTTCATTGGATTGAAAAAAATTGTATAAATCAGAAACAAAATGCAGATGAGAAACAAACATTATCAATCATAAACCTTGAAAGCAGTTTAAATCGAGAAGAAGAACTCAAAAAACAAGGATTTCAAAAAGAGAAAATATACGGGATATTAAGATTAAGGAATCTAAATAGCCCTATACCAAATTTTAGCATCCCAAATGGCTATGAAATAAGATCAGTAAATCCATCAACAGATTTTGAAGAACTAGCGAAAGCAGTTAGAATAGTCTTTAATCATGGAGAATGGTTCAATAAAGAAATTTTACAAGTTATTTCCCGTGCCTCATTTTATCATAAAGAACTTGATCTAGTTATGGTTAATAAAAAAGGAAAAATTGCTTCTTTTTGTACTTTCAGGTTTGATGCACCTAGTGGAATTACTGAGCTTGAACCCATGGGAACTCTCCCCGAATATCGACGCAAAGGATTAGCAAAGGCACTTCTTTGTGAAGGCTTCAGACGACTGCAAAAATATAATCCAAAATTACTCTACATTGATGGAGCAGCAGACACACCTGAAGCAAACCGATTATACGAAGTAACAGGCTTTACAGAAACACAAAATTACTATTTCTGGAATAAAATTATTTAAAAATTTTAATTTAAATCTCTATCTCCAGTTTCTATACAAAATGATTTTATCACATGAAGTGAACGCTATTAGTCAGCTTCACAAATGATATACAAAGTAAATATTGTGTCCAGGAGTGCTAATTATGAGCATAAATAAGTCATTCATAAAATATCCAGATGATTATTATTACAATTCAACAAAAATTTTAGACACTGCCCTTAATGATCTGAGTGCATACAAATCTTGGAAAACATTCGATCCAGGAAAAGAAAATCATATCGATGAACGTTATATGGCAATACCTGTATTAACAAAAAAAATTATTCGTGAATATTTCCCTAATGGTTTTGTTCCGCATGATTTTGATATTCAGAAAGGTTTAGAGTCTGGTGAAATCAATTTTGTTGAAACCAGTGGCTCAACTGATACCAAAGTTACTAACATTTGGTATCAGAAATGGTGGGATGCTTCAGAAAGAGCTTCATGGAAACTGAATAATACCATGTCTCTTCATGCAACTGGAGACCACCCAGAAGCTATTCTAGTAAATTCAGTTAATGTAGGATTAATTTCAGATTCAATCGAGCTCCCTTTTGAAAAAAGACGGATATCAAGGTTCTTGTACCTTAATGAAAAAACTAATCCCCAATTATGGACTTCAGCCCATATGAATAGAATTATCCGAGAATTATCCATTTTTAAGCCAGTCATCCTTGAAGCTAATCCTTCAGTACTATCAAAATTAACTCGTTATATTTTTGAAAGTAAACAAAGCGTATACCAACCTAAAGCAATAGTTTTAACATATGAAATTGTTTCAGATCTTCAACTTTGGCAAATTCGAAGAGTTTTCAATGTGCCAATAATAAGTTCCTATGGATCAACGGAAACTGGATATGTTTTCATACAATGTGAAGAAGGTAAATTTCATCAAAATAGTGATTATTGCAGAGTAGATTTTCAACCATTTAAAAAAGAACATGGTGGTCCTTATCTTGGCAGGATTTTAGTCACTCCTTTTCATAATGACT
>VGJH01000147.1 GCA_016867505.1 Candidatus Bathyarchaeota archaeon | reverse complement strand
GACAACTCTTTGTAGAGTAACCATGGTGCACGTCTAAGGACTATGGTTAACTCAACTTCTGAATTTGAAACAATATCGGTAGCAAAGTGGCTATCAATTACTGTTAACTGAGAAGAAGAAGCAATTATATGAATTCTTTTTTTTAGAGTTTTTATATCAACAATAAGAGTATCTCGTAAGTTATCTTTTTCAAGGATTAAATTCTCGGATTCAGCTAGATTGGATATTCCTAAATATTTCCCAGAAAGCCTCTCAGCCAACAATTTTGAGATTGTCGTCTTTCCTGTTCCCGGTGTACCAGTTACAAGGATAATCCTTGGTCTGGTTTCAGATTTCACTTATCCTCCTCTTCCTTATCGGGATCAATTTTTATTAAATCGCCAAGAGTACGAACATTTGTAGGCTTAGTAAGTATCTGAACCTTAGAGGTTTCAGTTTTTTCTATTATGTTTACACCTAGAATCTGCTTAATTTTTTGAATAATTTTTACGTCGGGTGTCAGCTCTTCTTTTTCTAGTTTTTTAATAACTGACTCTTTCTCCTGCATTTTCATGGCAAGATCTTTTTCGGTTAATCCCAACTTCTGACGTGATTTCCTGATTAACGCGCCATAATTTTCTACAAATGAAATCTGCTCTAACTCTTCAACATCATCCCTGCGGGGAGGTCTAGGCGTCGTACTTCGATCAGTTCTTTGAGTAACGTTACCACGTTCTTGGTTTCTGGGAGTTGGCTTATTGTTTGACCATTCTTGTGTACCGAAGCCAGCACATCTTGAACAAACTGTGAGTTTAGCTCCTTCAATCACTCTCCTTTGGGGTTGCCCTAATATCTCCCTTCCACAGACCTCGCAACGCATTCCAGTAGCCTCCATTATCGATGTCACGAATTGACTTATAAACATCAAGTGTTGTTTTCGATCCATATTTAATACTATTTATGCCTAATAACTGGTAATGATTGATGAAGACTTAGCAAAAATTCGTATCATTGCTGATTACCAATATGGCAAAAACTCTGGAAAGTATCTTTTCCCTGACAACACAGAAATAATTTATTCACGTAATACCGGTAGGATTAGACATGTTTTTTTAAAAAAAGAACTTCAAGCAACATTTAGACCCACTGATGGACTTTTCACGCTTACAATTAAGGCAGGTCAGAGGTTGATTGATGCTGAACCAAATCTAATCTATGTTGTGACAATAAGTAACGAAGTAAAGGAATTTGTGGCTAAAGGAAAAAATGTCTTCGCTAAACATGTTATTAATGCAGGTAAAGAGATCAGGCCCGGTGATGAGGTATTAGTTGTTGATGAAGAGAAACATGTTATCGCTATTGGTAAGGCACTGTTAACGCTTGATGAGATGAAAACATTCAGGAAAGGAGTTGCAGTGAAAGTCCGTAGGGGCAGTGAAGATTAAGAATATTTATCAGATAATTTTGTTTTTTTCCTAGATTCTCCTTTACTAAAGTGTGCTACTCTAGCTGCTGTATCATTTCCTTTCTCAATTTCTCTCGCTTCATCTGATAAAATTGCTGCTTGCCTCATTAATTCATGGGCTGCTGTTAGTATCGGTAGATATCTTTCAGGTTCTTCAACCTTAAATGTTCCCTCAGTACTAAGGTTTGCTACTCTTCGAGCTGCTTCAAAAGCTGCAATTACTTTGCCCTGAGCATAAGGATTTGTCACCATGCTAGCTGCTAATGAATTTTCTTTCTCAATCACAATTTGAGGTAGCTTTAATGTTTCATTATTTTTTATTTGCTCAATTACTTTGTCCAGCTCAGTTTGGATTATTCTAAAAGCCCCAGTGACAGCAAGAACCCTAATCGCATCACTATTGAATAGAGCCATCTCAACTGGATCAAGGAAAGCCTGTTTTGCACCAATCATGGGATCAGCGGTTACTACAATATATCCCAATTTTTCACTTGCACTCTCTTTCAAATTTTTCCTTGATGGATCATCAGAGATGACTATCACGGGTTTACCAGAACCTAAAAGTAGCTCTCTGGCTTTAACTGGACCAGCTAATGCTGCATTAGGGGAAACAACAACATAAAGGTCAGAGGGAACAGTTAACGCAAGTTTTGCTGCATCAATGGCATCTTCTTCATCCATTTTTACACTAGAAGAAACAACCCTCATCGTCAAATCTTTACGACTAGCTCTTTCATCCAGTAGAGCATCAACAAGATTGGTCGTAGCGATGAAACCAATTTTTACAAACGTGACTTTAACCATCAGCATAACACCCTAATTACTACTATTGCTCCAAATAAATAAAAAGGTAATAAACATATTTACGTTCGATACCTATGGCGCTTCCATCCAACATTGAGATCGCTCAGAATGCGAAGCTTAAACCAATTAAAGAGATAGCCAAAGATCTTGGACTATCTGAAAACGATATTGAGCCTTATGGCCAGTTTAAGGCGAAGATCAAGTCTGATGTCTATAAGAGGCTTCAGGAAAATCAAGATGGCAAAATAGTAATAGTGACAGCTATCACACCAACAAGGAATGGTGAAGGCAAAACAACTATGAGCATTGGACTAGCGGAGGCTTTTGGAAAATTAGGAAAGAAAGGAATCGTTGTCCTCCGTCAACCTTCACTTGGGCCAGTATTTGGCGTAAAGGGAGGAGCATGTGGCGCAGGATATGCTCAGGTTCTCCCAATGGAAGACATTAACATTCACTTCACAGGAGACCTTCACGCTATAACGGCTGCACATGACCTTCTCACTTCTGCGATGGAAAACAGCATGAACCGGAAAAACAGAGACGACATTGATTTACATACCATCATGTGGAAAAGAGTGCTTGACATTGAAAGCCGTACACTTCGAAAGATTGTGGTAGGTCTTGGGGGAGAAAATAATGGGATACCATATGAAAGTGGTTTCGAGATCACCACAGCTTCAGAGATCGCTGCAATACATGCCTTAAGCAGTGATCTTATGGAATTGAAGAGAAAGATGGGTGAAATCACTGTAGCATACAACAGTAAAGGCGAACCAGTGAAAGCCTCAGCATTCAATGTAGTTGGAGCCATGGCAATACTCATGAAAGAGGCAGTGAAACCAAACTTGGTTCAGACAATAGAGAATACTCCTGCAATTATCCACGGTGGACCCTTTGCTAACATTGCTCACGGATGCCCAAGTCTTGCAGCAATAAAAACCGCACAGAAACTAGCTGACTATGTTATTCTTGAGCCAGGTTTTGGTGCAGATTTAGGTATGGAGAAATTCTGTAATATCGCTAGCAGGTATGGTGGATTCAAACCAAGTGTCGTCGTCATTGTTGCCACAATTAAGGCTCTGAAAAGACATGGTGGAACAAAGTACAAAGATTTAGGGGAGCCAAACGCTGAAGCAGTTAAGAAAGGTCTACCAATGCTTAATAAAATGGTGGAAAACGCCCAGCATTTTGGTCTACACCCAGTAATCTGTATGAACCATTTCCCGAAGGATAGCCAAGATGAGATTGATACAGTTTTGAGTTGGGCAAAAGAGAAGGGAATACCCGCTGCGTTCACTGACACAGTTGTTAAAGGTGGTGTAGGAGGAATCGAGTTGGCTAATTTAGTGTTGAAGGAACTTGAGAAGCCAAGTGAATTCCATTATCTTTACAACGATGATACAGGTGTAGAAGATAAAATCCGCTCAATCGCTCAAAAAATGTATGGAGCTAAAGATATTCAGTTAACAGATTTAGCTAGGAAAGCATTGAGGAAAATCGAAAAACTAGGATTCGGAAAACTACCAATATGTATGGCAAAAACCCCCTTAAGCCTAACTGCAGATGAAGATGCTCCAGGGATACCAGATGCCGAATATG
>VGJH01000146.1 GCA_016867505.1 Candidatus Bathyarchaeota archaeon | reverse complement strand
TTCTCTGGGATAATTTGAGCTGATACTACACTTGGTTCATTAATTGGACGACCAATCTGACTTAATAACCAAACATAGGTTTCCTTTACCCCACTTACCTCGTCAACTATTCGATCTGCTAAACGGTAGCATAATAAATTGTAGATTTTACCAACATGACTTACAGGATTCTTTCCAGCAGCTGCTTCACTTGACATAGGTCTACAAAGAGCAATTACTCCCCTCACGTTGTTTCCTCTGCCTACCTGCCCAGAGTCTCCAGCTTCAACTGATGAGCCTAAAACAGTCAGATATAATCCATCAAGTCCCCTGCCTCTTGTGTCAAGGGCATTCAGTGAAACATTGACTTTCTTAAATCCCCCTTTATCATCTATGAAAGTGTTTATTGACTCGAGGATCTCTGCTTTCTTTTTAAAATAGTCATCTTCATTTTTAATATATTTGTCAACAAATGCCATAGCTACTGTAAGATCAACTTCTCTAAATTTTCTTAGCGCCATTAACTTGATGTCTTCACCCGACTCTGGATGTTCTTTCTTAAATTCTTTTGAATTAAGATATTTTTCAAGGTTCAGGATTAATTTCTCTTGTTCTGTATGAGGTGCAAAACCAACAGCAGCTGAGGTATCATTAGACCCCAAATATTCTCCTTTTTTCTGTCTACTAAAAATGTCTTGTAGAGCAGATGAACCAGGTTTAATCTCACTTTGATAAGTTAAGTGGATCTCTGGATCGATAAACCGTAAATTCTTCTTAAACCAGTTTTTTGTGCTCTGTATGGCAATTTCATTGACATCTATATTTTCAATACCAACTTTGAAAGTTGCACGATCGCCATATACGATTTTAATTGGTTTAAGTACAGTTCCACCATTGAAAGCGATTTTAGTTTCTCCTGCTGCGAGTAGGCCTTTATCTAAGTTATGGTGGTAGATATTACCAAATTTTTTCATATATTCTATACTTAAATCGACGCTGACCTGGTTCATTATGTTGTCACACATAGTGTCCGGGTGACCAAGCCCTTTTCGTTCAGTGATTTCGAGGAGTCTTTCCTCAAGAGGCACTTGACTTAGTTCATTGATGAATATATTATTCAAACCAGTAACACCAACTGTAAATAATCCCTTAATTATTCCTTAACAGGTTTAAAAAAGGTTCTATTTATTCCATTAGGATTATAAAAAAAATCTAAAACATGTTTATACATATTTTTAATGATAAGATTAAAAAGAGAATAAAAAAAGAGAAAAAGATAATAATACAGTAATTAACCTAATAGCAAAGAGGTAACAAAAGTTGAATGATAAGACTCTTGGATATCTAATTATGATTGTAACAGGTGTTGTAATGGTTGGGTACTTCTTCTGGGCATTTGCACCGTATTTAGGCACAACTTTCTCTTGGCTAATACCATATAGTGAATGGGCGTACAAGTTACCCGTCATAGGAGCAGCATACCTCATGTTGGTAATTGTCCTATGGATTGGTTATACAATGGCGACAACTCCTCCACCAATTCCTTTAGAAAATCCTTTAGACTTAGATGAAGAAGAGGAAGAAGAAGAGGAAAAAAAGGATAACTAGACCTATTTTATTCTAGCATCTAATCTAATTTTCCATAAACTTGGGCTATATGCTGAAACTTTAACTCTTCGAATTATTTCAACTTCTCTATTGGATTTTTTAGATTCTTCTTCAATTAGTTTCTCAGCTTCATTCCATAAATTATCATTCGGTGCCCAATGGTAAAAATGTAAGATACCTGATGTTTTTAATACGTTTATTGCTACATCAAGAAACATGAATGCTCCTTTTGGTAAAGGCATAAGAACCCGATCAAATTTCTTATTTAGACTTGGACATATTTCTCTTACATCTCCAAGAATTGCATTGATTCTTCCGTCAAGCTTGTTTAGTTTAATATTTTCAATACAATATTTATGAGCTTCTAGGTTAAGTTCGATCGCTGTTAATTTAATGTTGGGATTATTTTTTGCCATACATATTGGGAAGGGACCAATTCCACTAAACATTACTAAAACCTCTTCATTTTCTAGAATCATTGATCGAAATCTTTCTCGCTCTGTAGACTCTCTTGGAGAGAAGTATGCTTTACATGGATCAACTTTGAAGACACACCCTGATTCTTTATGAAGGACTTCAGTATTTGTATCTCCGTAAACAAGCCTCATTTCTCGTATTCTATAATCTCCCGACCTCTCAGTTTCTTTTGATAAGACGCTAACTACATTTTTATGAACCCTAGTTACAGCTTCAGCAATTTCATTTTCATACTGTTTCAATTGAGGAGAAATTTCAATTATAGCTACTGAACGTCCTTTTGACCCAATAATATCAAATGATCTAGGAAGTTGAGATAAATACCCTGAGGGAATTATGTTAATTAATTCACTTCTAAGATCGTGCTTCAATTCATTAGCACTAATCATAATGAATTAAAAAATGGTGCGGTCACCAAGTTTTTTCGCCAGTTTTCCTCGTGCACGAATTTCCTCTTTCATGAAATCCTCTGGCCGAGAATTTTCTTGAGTTTTCCTTTTAATTGTTAAGCCACATATTCCATTCTCCAAAAGTTGTCTTTTGTAGCAAGTTGCATAGGTGCAACCTTTTGGGTCGCATTCTTCTTCTGACCAGGTGCACCAAGTGGTTTTACCTCTAAAACTCATCGCCCTCTTAGTGCAGCTGAAATCTCTACAACGGGGATAACATTCTTTAGCACCTGACAAGATGCCTACCTCTTTATCAAATTAATAAATAGTTTAATCTCTTCACGTATCTTATAGCGGATTTATTTAAACTTTATCAATGAATTCGATCAAATTTGATTAAAAATATTAGTTTTACTTATTCTAAGATACTGCTTTCATTAATTCTTCGATTGCAGCTTTTTTATCAGCGCTTTTCATTATGTATGATCCCGAAGCAATTATTGTTGCACCAGCATCTTTTGCAGCTCTAGCATTAATAGGATTCATACCTCCATCAACTTCAACCTCCAAAGAAGGTTTCAACTGTTTTATTTCTCTAATTTTATCTAAGCATTCAGGCAAAAATGGTGCCCCATAAAAACCAGGATTGACCGTCATTACAAGTATCCCTTCGACAGAATCCAAAAATTGTTTTATTGTTTCAAAAGAAGTTGATGGGTTTAATGCTATCAAAACTCTAAATCCTGCTTCCTTGAATTGTTGGATGCTAGATATGATGTTTCCTTTAGACTCATAATGGATGCTTACGACTTCAATCTTTGAATTTAATCTTCTCAAATATTTTGTTGGATCATCAACCATTAAATGTGCTTCATATTCAAATCCTGTTGGTAAGAGAAAAGGAAAATCAAGTGATTTACTGGGAACAAAAACGCCATCCATAATATCTAACATTATCCTTGAAGCATATCCTTTAACAGAGCTAAGCATTCCACTAAGTTCTTCTTGAGTATTGGCAATAATTGCAGGTGAAATAATGGTCCTCATGTTCTTTTTTATATAATCAAATCTATTATTTTAGTGTTAAAATAGAAAATGAAATTATTCAAACTTTTTTGTTTTGAATTTTTCTAATTTTTTTTATTTATTTACTCCTCTATATACTACATAGAAAAAGTATATATTCATCAATTATAGTCCCTTCAGGAATAACAGTGAAATAAAAATGTGTGATGGAAACTGTGTAATTAATAATCACGAGTGTAAATGTAATAAATTTAGTAGCGAAGAGTTAAGAGAATTATTACTAAACGAAGAATGTAAAAATGATACTAAAGTAGTTGAAATTATTAATAAGTATGATGAAGGGGAAATAAATCTAGATGAAGCAATTGCAGAAATTTTGGTCTCATATTTTAATTGTAATTAATTATTCTTTTAACCCAAAAATTTTCTAATATT
>VGJH01000145.1 GCA_016867505.1 Candidatus Bathyarchaeota archaeon | reverse complement strand
AGGATTTATTTTTCGTATAACCTCGTCAAAGATTCCTAGGCTCATAGGGAAAAAAGGTTCAATGATAAATATGATAATTAAAGAGACAGGTTGCAGAGTAGTTATTGGACAAAACGGTTTAATCCTTATTGATGGTCCCACCCGAGAGCAAGAGGAGATGGTTATCAAAGTTATTCAAAAAGTGAATGATGAGGCTCATACCTCAGGGCTCACTAATAGAGTACAAGAATTTCTCAAAAAATTAAAGGAGGAGAAAAAATGAGTAAAAGAACATCAAAGAAGAAACAATGGACAAGAGTAGATGGTAGGGCATTTAATCAATTGCGTGATGTAAAAATTGAGTGTGGAGTCCTACCCAATGCAGATGGTTCAGCCTATATTGAAATGGGCAGAAATAAAATTATTTGTGGAGTTTTTGGTCCAAGAGAGATGCATCCAAAGCATATGGCAAAACCGAACGAAGCAGTGTTAAAATGCAGATATCACATGGCGCCTTTCAGTGTTGATCCAAGGAGATCACCAGCGCCTTCAAGACGTGACCAAGAAATCACTATGGTAATGCGATCAGCATTAGAACCCGCAGTATTCCTTGAAAGGTATCCAAGAGCGGGTATTGATGTATATGTTGAGGTCCTACAAGCGGATGGAGGAACAAGATGCGCTTCAATTAATGCCGCATCTGTGGCTCTAGTTGATGCTGGCATTCCGATGAAGGATCTTGTCTCAGCATGTGCAACTGGAAAAATTGATGATAAAGTGATTTTAGATCTTGGAGATTATGAAGATAAAAAAGGTCAATCTGATTTACCTGTTGCATATATGCCAAAACTCGATAAAATTACTCTTCTTCAAATGGATGGAATAATGACAACCAAAGAGGTGGAGGAAGCAATAAAACTGGGAATCGAGGGATGTAAACAAATTTATGAAATCCAAAGAGAAGCATTAAAGAAAAAATATGGTATAGATAAAACAAAATCTGAAGAAACTGCACCACAAGAACCAGTTGCTGAAGAAAAGAAGGAGGAAAAACAAGATGAGTAAATCAAACGTAGTTTCCCACCTAAAACAAAAGAAAATTAATGAAGTGCTATCAACTGGAAAAAGAATGGATGGTCGAGGCCTAGAAGAGTTTAGACCATTAGTCATTAACTCTGGACTATTAGCAAAATCAGAAGGCTCAGCGGAAGTCTGGTTAGGTAAAACCCACCTCATGGTTGGAGTAAAAGTTGGCACAGGAACCCCCTTCGAAGATACGCCAGATGAAGGTGTTTTAATGACAAATGCAGAATTCACTCCAATAGCTCACCCATCATGGGAGCCAGGCCCACCAAATGAGGATAGCATTGAATTAGCTCGTGTAGTAGATAGGGGACTCAGGTCAGCGGAGATACTTGATACTAATGAACTGAATATAATCAGTGGAAAACTTGTGCACATTGTCTATGTCGATTTCTATATTCTGAATTATGATGGAAACCTAATCGATGCCTGTGGAGCAGGCGCCATTGCAGCGTTACTGAAGGCTCAGAAACCAGTATACGAAATCAAAAAAGGTGAACCAGTATTAACTGATAAGAAAGTTCCTTTAACAATAAGGAAAAAACCAATCCCAATCAGTATAGTAAAAATTGGTGACAATTTTATTCTAGACCCTACAGCTGACGAAGAAGAAGTAATGGATGTTAGATTAACCGTAACCCTAGATGAAAATGGTAACCTCTGCACAATGCAAAAAAGTGGCTCAGCGGGTTTAACAATGGATGAAATTAAGAAATGCATAAATATGGCGCAAGCAAAGGCGCCTGAGATAAGGGCGAAGGTAGTGGAAAGCACCCAATGACAAAAAAGAAAACAACATTCGGTTTAAGACTACGAACAAGAGGAGGAGCTGCTATTCAAAAAAGATGGACGAGAATAGTGAAACAGATGAAAGTACCGCATAAATGTCCCAGCTGTGCGAGTCCATCAGTTAAGAGAGAGAGCACCGGGATATGGAACTGCCATAAATGCGGTTTCAAATTTGCTGGTGGAGCTTATGTCCCAAGCACAAAGAGTGGACTAGCATCAACAAGGACAAAAGTAACAGCATAATAACCTTTTTTTAGGCGTCTTTTTGAATTCTCAAAATTTTCCACTTAAAACAGAAATTAAAATTGAAATGGATCCAAATACCTCCCACATAATTATTCAATCATTAAAACCTGAAATTGAAACACCAGTTTCTGATAGATCAACAATCAACCTTTCAACATACAATAAGGGAATTTTGTTACACATTGAAGCTGAAGACATTGTTGCTTTTCGATCAATAATTAACAGTTATCTTCACTGGATTCAAGGATTATATGACTTAACTAAACGTTTTGAAAAAAAATAAAAAAAAGGAGATTTAAGTCTTCAGCATCTGTGGCATCCGTTTCCAAATCAAGTAGATGATTATTCCACTAATCACCATTTCTCCTAGAATGTAGCTTCCATTATAGACTGCACTATAGATATACGGGCCCATTTCAGGAGGAGCATACTCTGCAAAAAAAACTACTCCTGAAATGAAGTGAGAGAGGAAGCGTCCAGTAAGTGATACTATGACGCCTAGAAGGGGAATCTTCTTGAATATACCCGCTAATCCAAGGCAAGAAAAAGCTAATGGGTAGTCTAAAATGATTTGAAGTGGGTAGTAAATGTACCCCTCCAAAACCATCTGAACTAATCCAAAAATGGTTCCAGCCATTATCCCCACTTTTGGTCCCCGCCTCAATGCAAGTAACATTATAGGTACCATACTTCCTGCGGTGATTGAGCCACCCCATGGAAGTTTGTATAGGTATATCTGATTTAGAATAATGGAAAGTGCGACAGTTACTGATATCTCAGCAAGTTCTCTTGTATTAAATTTTTCACTGTTCATGTACTTCCCTCCGCCGGTATTATCCGGATCAGGTTTTATGGGTCGACGACTTTTGTCCTCTCAGCTAGGTTTGCACCAAGCTCCCCTTCTTTGAAATTTAACTTTGTTGAAGAATATAAAGTTTAAGAAAAATGCTGAATAAAAACTTGTAATAGGTTTAAAGATAACTGCTTTTTCTGAATGAGCCATATAATTCATCTAAAGCAATTCTTTCTTGTTTGGTTACTTTTTCACCATCTAAGACAAAATCTGAATTTTTTGTTAAAGCCCCAAAGATTGTATATGGTATATTTTTTTCATTACAAACTGTTTTAACTAGTTCAACACTTGATGATTTAACAACTACGACTATAACCCCGTAAGTTGGTGCACTCAAAACATTAGGAATTTCATTGGCATTTTTTGCATACTTTACATTTTTTGAACAAAAATCTAAACCTAGAGAGAGGCTTTGAGTAACTTCAAATAGAGCCCCTTTTACGCCTCCTTCTGAGACATCATGCATTAGTTTAATCCCATCAATTTTTTGTAGATCAAATATTATGGGTAAAGGTGTTAGCTTTTTCCAGGTATTACTAGAAATGTTTTCAGAAAGTTTCTTTAACCATACTGCTTCTTTCCCAATTTCACCAATCAATATAACATAATCTCCAGGTTCGGATCTTTCAGGAGTTTTAATTTGTTCACCTAAACAGGTTGTTGTTATGAAAGGTATTTCTAATCCGGAATATGTTGCAGTTTGTCCAGCTACAATTTTTACATCAAATTTTTTTGCTTCATTACCAAGAGTCTTAGCAATTATTTTAAGGTCTTTCTCTTTCGTTTTAAGAGGTAAATAAATTCCTGTGATAAGATGTGAAGGTTTACCAAATTTGCATGCAACATTAGATGCAGCATAATGGAAAGCAAAAAAACCCAAAGGTTCAGGTGGCACTCCTATACTAGGGCTATGAGCAATTACAATTTTTTCAGTTAACTTAACTATTGTACCATCTAGTCCAACATCATTAATAGAAATATAAGGTAAAACTGATCTGTTAAAAATTTCTTTAGATACCTTACCTAAACCTAG
>VGJH01000144.1 GCA_016867505.1 Candidatus Bathyarchaeota archaeon | reverse complement strand
ACTACAACTTGAGTGAATATATTTGGTTAGGGTAATACCAGGTGTAGAAGTTAAAGTAGTTAAAGAGATCATCCCGCCTGCTGCTTACCCCTCTGGTGTCGTTGCCCTAGTTGGCACTTCATCTAAGGGACCTGAGCTTACTCCAACTCATTTCAGCAGTTGGAGGGATTTTGTCGAAGTCTACGGAGATAGCATAGATTATACACTACCTTTAAGCGCTAAACAATGCTTCCAGAATGGAGTCTTCGAGGTGGTTGCCACAAGAATCCTTGGAAAAGGTGGTGTACCAGCTTCAGCGATTCTTAAAGACTCTGAGAAAACTGACACAGTGGAACTCTTAGCTAAAACGGTTGGAGCTGCTGGAGACAACGTTCAATTCCAGGTTGAGAAAGGAACAACACCAGACTCAGTTAGAGTACTTCTTAGTGATGGAGTAAACTTTGAGGTATTCGATGACCTTGTGATGGAAGCGAAGGCAGAGAAATACCTTGTTAAATACATTAATGATCACTCAAAATTGGCATCAGCTAAAGACATGAAATCTAAATCAGCTGCACCAAAGAATAATCCCGTTCTAAAAGAAGGAACCTTAAAGGGTGGTGTAAACCCAGGGGAACCTGATGCATTACACTATGAAGCAGCTTTAGAGAAGCTGGAAGCTGAAGCAGAAGTTGACATTGTCTACGCGTGTGAGAGTTCTGATCCAAAGGTCCATGCTCTAGTGGAAGCTCACTGCAGTAAGATGAGTACAGACGCTATGGGCAGAATTGGCATAGGATGTGTTGGTAAAGGAGAAGAACTCAAGGACACAATCAACAGAACCACAGTCCTAGCAAGTGACCGCTTCATCCTCGCAGTACCATACGGTGTCACAGGAGCCCTAGCAGGATTAATCAGCAGATTAGACTACTATGAGTCACCCACTTTCAAGCAGATTAAAGGATTATCCGAGCTTGAAAGAGGTTATACTCCAGCACAACTAAACCAGCTGCTTAACGCAGGAATTCTCCCAATCAAAGCAGAGAAAGGCCGTGGAATAATTGTTGTCAAAGGAATAACCACCAGCAAAGAACAGATCAGCGTAATGCGTACAACTGACCATGCTGTTCGAGTAGTAAAATCAACAGGTGACCAATTCATAGGTACTTTGAACAACGTCAATGGACGCTCAGCGCTTAAAGAGAAACTCACTGAACTAATGATAAGGATGGAAAGAGAAGGAGCTCTTGTACCCAGCACAGATGGTAAGGAACCAGCATTCATCGTTGATGTTTACAGCACACAGCTTGACTTCGCCCAAGGAATAGTCAGAGTCGACATGGCTGTGAGACCAGTCAGAGCGATTGACTACATCTACGCGACCGTAACGGTCCAGGCTTAGGAGGATATGAAAAATGCCAATAATGCATGTTTCAGCAGCAAAAAGCAAAGTAACCATAGACGGAGAAGAAGTCCTCGGACTACAATCCATCGACTTCAAAGTAAGAAGAAGACAAGCTGACGTAGAGAGCGTTGGCTGGGGAGAAAGAGTAGGCGTAGAATCAGGCCAAGTTATAGTAACAGGCACCTTACGCATCAGCTCCCTCAACAAGAAACTAGATGGCTTACTATACATGCCAACACCCACACCCTTCAACATGGTTGCAGACCTAAAACGGGGCGAAGAAACAATCAAGAAAATCACTTTCGACGAATCCTACCTCGACGACAAAAGCTTCGAAATGACTGCAAACGGAGTAGGAGTAACAGTCTACAACTTCACCTCAACAAGAGTCAGAGAAGAATAAACACTAAAGTGAGCAATAAAAGATGAGCGAGAAAAAGCGCTTAACCAAAGAAGACATCCTCCTCGGCAAAAGCAAGCAGGAAGAAATCCATATAGAAGAATACGGGGCTTCAGTAGTGATTAGACCATTAACAGACGGTGAACTAACAAAAATCTTCTCCTTAATCGGTGTGGTCCCACTAAAGGAAGACGGAACCCCCGACATGGCTAAGATGGATGTCATGAAAAATTTTGAAGCGCTCAGACTCGCAGCCTCACTAGGGCTTGTTGAACCAAAACTAAGCAGTGAAGAAGTCGCTGAGATGAAGTTCGGAGTACCAGAACTTATAGGTACTAAAATCCTTGAACTCAGCGGAGTAACTTCCGAAGAAGAAGCTAAAAAAAAAGCCTAATCCTAGAAGAGTTCATTGAAAGCCCTGAAGGCCTTGAACTCTCTTCTTTATGCATCGATCTCGGATACAAACTAGCTGAAAGTCCAGCAGATTTAACAAGAAGCCAGATTGACTTCCTAATATCTGCACTATCACACAGGATGAGGCAAGCTAATATTGCCAGCCAACCCATAGAATCAGGTTCAACAAGAATAGTCTTCGAATAAGAGGAAGGAGAGAAACGAATAGTATGAGTACACTGGAAAAAGCATTCAAGGTATACTCAGATACTATTCGACGTATTTTTAATCCAAACTGGATAAAATTATTCTACTCATTCCAACAGAATCTATACAAAAAAATTAATTTATCATACTTCTTGAACCACAACATTTACTACGAATCCAACCCTTGGATAAGCAACCTAAATTTAGGCTCCCTCCAAGAAGAAAAAATATCATTTTCACCAGAAAGAGCCTGGGAACAAGTTGAAGGGCAGAAACCACCCTCTTTCAGAATCAGAATAACAAGAGGAATATCACAAATAAGTCAAAACTTAAGAAGATTCATAACTAGATCCGAAAAACCATCCATAAGCTTACCCGAGATAAAACCTGAAGAAACGAAATTAAACGAAAAAAAGATGATTTCATTAAACAAATACATTGAAGGAGTGTCGACTCCGTTAATTCAAGCTTCACCCTTCAAATTTAGTGAACCAGAAAAAAAATATCCAGAAAATTTATCGAAACCAAAAATTATCCAATTAATAAAACCATCACAGCAGGTTATCGAAGAAGAGATTAAACGTGATAAACTGACACAGATCGAATTAATCGAGCCAGTTACAATACCCTTAACTCAAGGAGTAGAGGAGAAGATCCAGTTAAAAGAATCAATAAACATCATGCCTGAATCAACTTATAATAACTTAAAGTCTCCAAAAAAGATGCTGGAAACCATAATAGTAATGAACACTCTCTTAGGTTCACAAATTAGAAACATTTCATCAATAAGCAAGAACTACTTTGAAAACATCACTGAAGAATCAGGATTATCACCTGAACAGTTAATGGGGATCAAACAAGACTACAATTATAATGCCATGAATATTGCTAAACTATCTCCAGCAGCAATAATTCAAGGCAGTGAAGGACTACTCTTAAGAAGCGAGATAGCAAGGCAGAGACTAATCAATATCCCACGCACTGTACAAAGTGAAGAAAAGTTACTTGAATTAAGCTCAAAAATCATGAAAGAAAAAATAGTCTCAGGCAAAGTAGCTTTACTTAGGGAAGAAGAGATAAAATCAGAGATTATTCAAGAAAAAATCAGGGAAAAGCCGAGCATAATTCAGGGCAAGACAGGAGAAGTAATCGATTTAATTGAAGAGAAGAAAATCCTTGAGGATGTTCTGCAACCTACACTAATATTGAAGTCATTAGCGGAAGAGATGAAATCAGTCCAGCTTAATGAGCCAAAGAACATTGCTAGAATTAACTCGATGGAGGTTCTTCGTAGACTCAACTCATTCGTATACAGAGAAGAAGGCAAAGTAACTCCGGTTATTAGAAGAATGTCACAGGCATCGAACATAAAGAACACGCTCTTAGGTTTTAGATTATTAGAGAAGCTAGCAAGCAAAACCTACAGCGAACGAAAAATGGCACCTATAGCTAATTTGAACATGTCTAATGTAGCAAACATCTCAAATGATTACTTAACTAAACAGCTTATATCAACGATAGCTAGCTGGAGCATGTTATCGCATATTACTACTAAAATTGAGGAAGAGATGCCTTATGAACAGAAATTACCATTTGCTAACATCAGGATCCCAGACAT
>VGJH01000143.1 GCA_016867505.1 Candidatus Bathyarchaeota archaeon | reverse complement strand
AACACCAATTTAGAGCACAGTTGTATTGAAGCTGTAATTAAGACAGGCATGTTTAAGAGGCGATTAATTAATGTTGCTAGAAAAGCTGGTGCATTAAGCAAATTCGCTGATTTTAGTAATGTGACTCTAGGTAGATTAATTAAAAGTTTTGAGAACACTGCAGTCTATGAAGAAGCTTTGAAAGATACTCTAAGATTAGATATGGATATTGAGACAACTATTGATGTTATTAAAAAGATATCAGTTGGAGAAATTGAATTAATAGTGGTAGAGTCAGCGGAAATTAGTCCACTTGGAAAATTTGGTATCGAAAGCGTAACCATGAAGACAGACATTGTTCCTCCAGAAAAAATGGATAGAATTATTCTGGAATCAGTTAAAGCTCGTTTATACAGTGAGACGAGAGTTTTTGCATGTCATGGAAAACATGATTGGCTTGAGAGCAAGCGAGTTAAAGATTTAGATGAAGAACTGGTTTGTCCCGTATGTGGTTCAAAGGAAATTGGTGTTTATGATAGAAGTCTAGAAGAAGTACAAGAACTTCAGTATTTAGAGAAAAGTCGAAGTACTAAAGAACGTCCCAAGTGGTGGGAAAGAGGGAAAGATATCAGTAAGCTAGTATCAATATATGGTCGGAAAGCTGCAATAATAGGATCAGCTAAACGTATTGATTTAACTACAGCTTGGGACATTTTAGCAGAGACAGAAGGAGAGTCTGACGAATTCTTCACTAGAGTAATTGATGCTGAACGAGATGCTTTAAAAAAGAGATTTGCATAATTATCACTATAAATTTTTTAATGCAACCAATAAGATAAGTTCATGGAACTTATCGGAATGCTTACAATAGGTCAAACCCCGCGCAAAGATATACTCTCAGGTCTAAATAGTGTTTTATCACAGGATATTAAAATCATTGAAGCTGGTGCACTTGATGGAATCAGCCTATCTAAAATTAAAAGTTATGAAACGCGAACAGACGACTACATCCTAGTAACTCGAATGAGGAATGGTCATGAAATTAAGATAGCTAAAAGAAATCTATTACCATTAATACAGAATAAAATTCATGAGCTTGAAAATTCAGGGGTAAAGTTAACTGTATTGATGTGTACAGGAAAATTTCCTCATTTTGAATCTAAACGATTAGTTGTTACACCATCAGAAATTCTGAAAGGAGTCTTGGAAGGCACTTTAAAAAAAGGGCGTTTAGGAATAGTCTATCCTACTTCAGAACAAGTGAAGTTTATGGAGTCAGAGTTTGGTAGAGAAGGTATCACTTTATATGGTGATTGGTTTTCACCCTATGAACAAACTAATTCTTTAGATTCATTAATTCATAGATTAGAAGACCAAGAACTCAACATGGTGTTTTTGAATTGCTTTGGCTTTAATTCAGATATTAGAAAGATAATTGCTGAAAAACTAAATCTCCCTGTAATTCAATCAAATACACTTATTGCCAGAGTGATCAATGAACTTGTTTAGTTATTTTTTTCTCTTCAATGAATGGTAACTGATCCCCAGGAATAGGTCCTTCATCCTCCTCATCTAAAATAACCTCTTCTATATTTTTGTTAAAATCTGATGGTAAAATTCGTTTAGGTTTAAGGTTTTTTGCTACAAGATATATCTCTGCACTGCTTTTTCTACTAGCCTTTGGTTTTACAATGAATAGTTTTTCGAAAACATTACGCATATCTTGAATAAATGACTCATGTTCAGGCCCCATGAAGACCTTTACAACCATCCACCCATCTGTTTTAAGAAGCTTATCAGCAATTACTAAAGCTATTCTAGCAAGATAAATTTGACGAAGATCATCAACTTCCCAAATACCAGTAACATTCGGGGCCATGTCGCTTAATATCAAATCAACTTTTCCATTAAATCTCTCTAGAATCTCGTTTTGAACCTCAGGATCAGTTGCATCACCTTGAATTGTTTCAATATTATCCATTTCAAGTGGTTCAATCTCTTTTAAGTCAACCCCTATGACTAGGCCTTCATTATTTAATGCTTCAGACGCTACCTGAAGCCAACCCCCTGGGGCTGCCCCTAAATCAAGTACTTTTTTGGTATTTTTAAAAAAATGGTACTCATCATTAAGCTGTTTTAATTTGTAACTAGCTCTGCTTCTATAGCCTTCTTGTTTGGCTTTTTGATAGTAATGTTCATTTTTGCGTTCATGCATCCATCGGGGCATATTTCTCACTGGTTTATTCTATTACAGTTTAAGAAGTGATGCTAACTGTTGAATATTTGCATTAGTCTTGAATCCTCTATCATCAAAATGTGTTTTATAAGCATTAAATCCTGAAGATCGTATTTTATCAATAAATTTATCTAAAGACTCTGAGGATATTCCGAGTTTTGAACATATCTCATCCAAATTATAATAAGATGGCGGTGCCTGATTTTCCTGTTTTAAAGTATCTAATAATTGAATTAACCTAGGTTCCCAATTAACATCAGATTTTAAAGTCTTTTTAATTATGTTATCCAAGAACATTGAATCTACAATTTCACCTAGCCACATTGGTCCACCAACCATCATTTTATTCCCGCAAAAAATGCAGTCTCTTGAAGCTTTCAAGTAGGCTCCTTTAACGACTTCTCGGTATAAGCATTTTTGACAATGAACAATATAACCCATTTCTGATAAGGCAGCATCTGCAGGCTTAGCACCATATTTCATTGATAAATATACTCTCACATAATGATCAGAATAATAACTAAGAATAGGCTTAGCACCCATCTCATGTATAGCAGCGGATCTAACAGTGGCACCAATAACTAATCTTAATGCTACTTCATGAGAATAAGCTACTCTCAATGGTTTACCACCATACTTTCGTAGACATGCTAGAGGACTAACTCCACAAAGAGGGGCCATATCAGTTGCAGTTAATGCAATAATGCCTTCATCTTTTACACTTCGAATAGTAGAATCCAGAAAAGGTGAAGGTGAACCATATGGATCTATATCAACATAATCGAACCTATTCATTGGATTACTATGAATATTCATTAAAATATTGGCATCCATTAAGCGTATTCGAATGTGTTGATTCAGATTGTTTCTTCTAACATTCTCCTCTGAAAGACTTATTGCACTTGGATTGAGGTCCCCTAATACCATTTGGTCAACTCTAGCTTCAAGTACTAAACGTATTCCTCGTACACCACTACCACACATTGGTTCACATGCCTTCAATGGTTGAGTTGTCTTCTCTTTTAGGTGCATTAAGGTTAAGACAGCTGTATCTCTGTTGAGCTGCATGATAGGATTATAGAAGACAGCTGCTCTACTTCTTGCGTGATCTAATGGTTCATTTATAGTTAGATTTAATTTTGGAGCAAGTATCTTTGCCTTACCTTCAATAACCTCTTCTACAGGGAACCAAAAACTCATTATAGTCAATGAGTAGATGAAAGGATTTAATTCTTCTTTAAAGCGATCTCTGAGTCAATCCCTAATGATTCACATAATTGTTTAATCTGCTCCCATGTGTCTTCGGGTAGAGGAATTCCATCACTGAGTCTAGATTCTTTGGATATTCTTTCAGGATCGCCAGGAACAAGCACGATTTCGCCTTTTTCAGGAGGACGACTCTTAATCACATTTATTGCCTCAGCTGATTTTTCTTTAAAAGCTTCAAGCCCTACAAACGCTTCAGGATTAATAGCTATACAGAATACCCCATTAGGACTTGGTGGCCCACGGTCTCCCTCCATCGCTGTTCGACTTCCGGTAAGCACTGCACCGAGAAGCTCTGCAGCTACCTGTAATCCATAGCCTTTATGTTCGCCAAAGGGCATTAACCAGCCACCCTTACCAAGATCACTTGGATCATCTGTCGGATTTCCATCTTTATCTCTACTCCAATTAGTCGGGATTTTAAGGTGTTTTGCGCGTGCAACATTTACTTTACCCATTGCAGCTAAACTTGTTGCATAATCCATTAAGAATGGGTCTTGGGCTGTTGGTGCTGCAATGCTTACGGGGTTTGTTCCAAATGTTCGTTTCGTGCCATGAAAA
>VGJH01000142.1 GCA_016867505.1 Candidatus Bathyarchaeota archaeon | reverse complement strand
TATCAAAAAAAATATTAAAAAGGATTATTTTCTCCATTTCTTCCCAATTGGATAAAGATCCCATGGCAAGTTCTCATACTTTAATGTGCTCAAGTCAGCTGGTGTTGTTCCTGGGGGATCAATCGGGAAATCCACTGCCGACCAAGTGTCCCAATAGGCTTTATGATGAACTCGACTCTTAATCTCCACAATCTCGAAGCTGTCAACATTTAATCCAATGGCTTTTAAGGGATCAGCGCTCATGGGAGCTCTAAGTCTCTTAGAGATAACTACGTGCCTATTATCCCCTAAATCAAGTGAAGCAACCAGATCCTCATGCCTTACTGCCCCACGTCCCATAGGACCAGTCTCAACCCAGTCAGCTGGACCAAGCCACTCGATTCTGCCTGTCACTGTAACAGGTGGACCTGATATTGGGTGAACCCATCCCCCTATCGTAACTGTAACAATGTCTCCAACTTGATGCTCCATATCGAGTATGTTCAACACTTTTGGATCTGCTATGCTTGTTGTACAGAAATTCCTTGCACCTTGCTCGAGTAATTCCTTAAAAACGTGTGTACCATCCCCCAGTCGATCGTCATGGTAAGCTATAACAATTGGTTTTGTGCCTTCAATCACCATTTTTTTGACTTGTGCTACACCCTCTTTAGCTCTTGGTAAAGGTCTTGTTAATGCTTCACGGAGACTCCAAATCAAATCAGAGATATCCTGCGCACAGGACTCAGCAAGTGCATGATCACCGTTAGCTACAACAAACACCGAAGCTCCAGCGTCAGGGACATCAGCATAAGCAAACCCTGGCGCCACTGAAGCACAGTAGATCCCTTTCTTTTCCCACTCCCTGCACCTTGCATAAACTTCTTTCATGGGATAATACTCTGAAGCCTGATAGACACTTGCACTAATTACACCTGGTTTGCGTACAGCCATCACTGGCTTAAAATCACCTTTGATCGTTGAGATCATGCATTTAGCTGCTATCTTGCTTATCTCATGGCCATCCAGGTGTGGGTAAGTCTTTAAAATGAAAACCCCGTCTACCGTATTTAATAATTCAATATCCTCGTTAGCGTGCAGATCCAGCGTCACCATGATTGGAATTTTTCCCACAATCTTTCTCACCCTGCGACAAAGCTCTGCTTCGGGTCTGGGAACGTTAGTCACCGCCATGGCACCATGCAAAGCTAAGAGTACGCCATCAAGAGGCATCTCCTTCTTAATGCCCTCAACAATCCTAGTTGAAATAACTTCAAAAGCCTCTGTTGTAAGCCAACTGCCCATTCCAACTGTTCTGGGTCCTCTAGCAACAAGTATGCCTACAAGTTCTGCACCCTCCTCTTCTGCAGCTTCTTTGTAGCCTGTAATGTATCCCTCTCCTTGGCCTTCAGTGTCAAGAGCGTCAGCGCCATAAAGCATGCCACCAGCATCCCAGTCTTGGAGCGTAGTAATGTTAGGGCAGAAAGTGCAGGTCTCATGCGAAAAACTAGCAACACCTATCCTCAAATAAAAACCACAGAATATTGATCAGTTTCAAAATAGAAAAAATTAACTCTAAAAACGCGTACTTTACAGAGGAAACAATATGTCCAAGATTTTTAAAATTAAAGAAGCTAGAAAAACCAGTTCTCCAGGAGTAAGCGACTCATACTGGCTCGTTGATAAGGAAGTTGGAGCTACAAAGTTTATGACTGTTTTTTACGAGTATCATCCCAACTTCAAAACCAAACGGGTACACTACCATGAAAATAGGGAGAGCGCATACGTCATTCTTGAGGGTGAAGCAAAAATTCATTTGAATGGCGAAGAACATCTCCTTCATGCAGGCGATGCTGCGTATCTATCACCTAAAGATATCCATGGTGTTGTTGGCTCTGGACCATCTGGCCTTAAAATGATTGAGATCTGGGCACCACACGACAGGGATGTCATATATTTGGAAGATGGAAAAGTCGTAAACTAATTTTATTAATAAAATGTGGTTTACAAATCGATTTTCTTTATATATATTAATCAAAATATTTTATTCAGCTAGCTTGTAGAGCTGGCCTTCAGGGAACGAATGGTAGCTACTTAAGCAACCATTGGACAATGGGGCCTACGGCCCCCATGATCACTTTAAAGAACTTTTTCAGAAAATTTATCCCGATCTTTTGACCAGACTGATCGCATTATTGGGACATGTTGAAATGCATAAGCCACATCCAAAACACTTGGCTTGATCAAACTTCTTTTTTCCTTTCGCCATTTTTCTGGCATCGAAATTGCATCTCTCAACACATTTACCACAATTAATGCATTTTGAATCGATATCATTGGCAATGAGTTTTGAAGTGAGAACTTGAGTGGTTACTCCTTGGCGTAGGATGCCTCCAAGGGTATGGCAGCAGCATGGGCAACAGCTGCAGATGAGTTGTGGCTTATCTTCTCCTCTAAAGACATATGCCATGTGGACTAACCCCGCTTTATGGCTACTCCTTAACGCCTCAATGGCTTCCTCTACACTAATTTTTCTTGGATTGTTAGCTGGATTCTTCTCAGCATAATCTTCTGCTACATTAATCGATATACATGTATCAAGAGGTGAATCACAGTTCCCATGAATTGTCCGGCATCCACATTCTGAAAGAAAGATATTCTCAGAACTCTTTAAAACTGATTCAACTTCGCTTAGATCAAGAACTCTATGATCCAATTCTACTTCGATATTAACTGGTATCGTGACTGCTGAAGTTAGTTCATCAGCTATCTCCTTCAGCTCTTTATCACTGTAGAAACTTCCTGTCTTTTTTCTAGCTGCCACATAAAAACACTAATCGGTATGGATTTAAGGGTTTTTTAATGAATTTCATTCATTATTTAATTAATTTATAAAATTTTTTAGGCAATACAAAAATTTATTTAAAATCATCAATTTTTACTACTAAATTTTTAGTTTAGTTCAATCATAGGTATGTTCATGGTTAAACCTTCTTCAAAAGAGCCCTTCTTTTCAAAAATGAGACATAAACTTGGAAGTATTGAAGAAACCAGATTAATTTCGTTAGTTATCGGATTATCACTTGTATTAGGAGTTTTAGGGATTTATGTATCACCCTTAATCTCTTCCACTGACCGTAGTGGAGACTACATCGAATATTCTGCAGTACTATACAAGGATGGCACATTAGATGAAACCTACATCTATCACCTTACTGGGAATGTTGAGACACGAATGCTTTACCGTTTCTGGGATATGGAAATGAGCACTAGCACCTTGATGAGGCCCCAGATAATATTGTTAGGAGTATATGCCCCTGCAGGAAGCATTTCTTATATCAAAGATTACCGTGGAGAAGTAACAATTCTATCAAGTAACGCTTCTCCCAATGATAAATGGACTATATCCTCTTTAGCTTATGAGAATGAAGCTGGTTGCTTTAACCCAAACTATTTTACTGCAGGAACTCATGAAATCAGATTCCGATTCAAAATAATCCCTGAAATTGAATCCGATAACCAGCATGATCACCTGAACCTCATGTTTGCACGAGAGCATTTAATCTACAAAAGTGTTACAATAACCTTGAAGGACTCCAGTTACTTATCCTCAATTTACCCCCATCCACCCAGTCTATCTATGATGAAAATTGGAGGCGACACAATAATCACAGGGAGCTCTGCTGAAAATGAACTACTCGAAGTTGAAATGTTAGCGGAGACAAAAAACTCTCCTTGGCGAGGGTATGCGTATGTGACTCCTGAGATTAACACCAAAGCCTTGACTGAGCAAGCAAATAATGATTACAACTTAAAATACTTGGCTGCGACGTGGTTAAACTACGTCTCTAAAGCTTCTGTCCTTGTGGTTCCAATCATATTCCTAGTTTTGTGGATTAGGTTTGGTAGTGAAGTAGATGCGACTGTTCCAACTTACCTAAGTGGCGTACCACATCCTGAACGAAGACCATGGCTTGTAAACTTAATTTTTAAGGGAGCGATCGACGACTTTGATGAAAATGGATTTTACTCCACTTTACTTGATTTGCATCAGAGGAAGAAGATAA
>VGJH01000141.1 GCA_016867505.1 Candidatus Bathyarchaeota archaeon | reverse complement strand
CCCAAACCTCTTTGCAGGCAGCTTTATGGTGGCTAATCTGCACGGGAATTGTTGCTTTCTCACCGATAGTAATTGCTTCCTTAACTGATTTGATTAGGGTTCGTCCCTCACCACGTAAGTGCGTATCATAAATCCCCCCATACTCTGCAGCGATCTTAGCTAGCTCAATGAGCTCCTTAGTTTTCGCAAAGATACCTGGTGGATAAATTAAGCCACTACTAATGCCATAAGCTCCAGCTTCCATCGCTTCTCTAGTGAGTTCCTTCATCTTCTTAAGTTCCTTCGATGTCGGGGCACGTGCATCTCGACCCATACTAGCTGCACGTATGGCCCCATGCCCCACCAAGTGAGCCATATTTACGCTTAAACCAGATTTCTCTTCTTCTTTCAGATATTCATCGAAGCTTGTCCAAGTAACTTTTAGTTTGATTCCCAGCGGGAACCCAGTGTTAAGATTCTTCTCATACTGTTCACGCGTATTTGGGTCAATAGGTGCTATCGAGGAGCCACATTGTCCAGCCACAACAGTGGTGATACCCTGAATGATGGTGCTCTCCATATCCCTGTATACAAGGGTTCTAGAGTCACTGTGGCTATGGGTGTCAATGAATCCAGGAGTAACTATGTGTCCTTTAGCGTCGATGATTCGGTCTGCCTTCTCTTCAACGAATTTACCGATAGCAATAATTCGGTCATTCCTAACAGCGACATCACCCCAATACCAGGGGTTTCCTGCGCCATCGATTATTTTACCATTTTTTATCAGAAGATTAAAAGACAAAGCATCACGCTGAAAAATGAGCATGCAGAAAATATAACAGCTTCTACAGAGGATAATAGTTTAGATAAGACATTGAGATTTCATAAAAATGTAATTGAATAGTTTATGTTAATTATAGTTAAACTCCTAATAGTAGCAAATCTTTTCTAATGGCAACGATTATTCAGAGAAAGGGTTAGAACAATGAGTAAAAGAATTTACATTCCTAAAGGAATTTGCTCAAAAGTAATTTTCTTCGATGTTGAAAATAATAAAGTAAGAAACGTCGAATTCATCGGTGGCTGTGATGGCAACTCAAAAGGAATCTCCAAACTTGTCGAAGGAATGGAAGTTGGTGAAGTCATCTCGAAGCTGAAGGGTGTTAAATGTGGTTCAAAGACAAGCTCTTGCCCTGACCAGCTAGCATTAGCATTAAATGAAATCGACATCGATAACTGGCAGCCTATAAAAATAGCAAAATCATCTTAAGGAACCACAAAAATTTAGTTTAACCAAATCCATTTTTCAGGATGATTTTATAGTAGTTGAATACGATAATCCATTAATGGTTCGCAGCATAATTATCGGTTTTCCTGAATTAGGAATAGATTTGGAGGCGGATTTTCAGGAAAATGAGGAGCCTGAACTCTGTGACTTGCTCTGGAAAAACCTGTCTAAACCTCTAGACATGGTGTGTAGGCATCCAGTGAGTAGTGGTGAGGAGTTCAGCGCTGAAGCTCGTCCCCCTAAGCATCCAGTGAAATCCGGTATGAACATTGGTCGAAGAAATTGGTTGTATACTACGGTGCCTTTAGGTGGAGTCATCTATGCAGTTACTGGTGGTTTTGGGGGTCTGAGTCTCTACTACGGGCAATGTACTGAGCCATTACAGATTCGAGGTAGCTTAGTAGCCATGGTTCACCCTGAACAATTTGCTGAGATGAAGCGCGCTGGAAAAGCTGTCTGGGATGCGCAAGCCATCAAACATAAGCCGATGGTGATCAACGTCAGGAGGGGCAGAGAATGAAGGATTGGAAACAGGTGAAGGAAAACATTGAGGCTGACCTTGACCGCATTTTCTGGGATGAACCAGAGGAAGTTGAGATGTCCCGGAAGGGAATATTCCCCAGTGGAGCAAATGTACATGGGCAGGTTCTAGGAAATCTGCTATTCCTTGTAGGCGATACTTCAGCAATGGGTTGGAAGTGTGCACAACCTACATTGAACGCTGCGTTGAAGGACAGTTCATTCAGCTTAGAACACTGCAAATCGCTTTGGATATACAGCACAATGAGTATAGCGAAGCTTGTAGGTGAAGTTGACCCCCCACGATGCCCTGCACCCTGGCTAAACCTGCCTAAAGTACTATCATTTGCTAAGGAGATTGAAGCAAGTTTCCCCACAATCAAATCAAAAGAAGAGTTAGAGGATCTACTATGGAGCTGGTTCAATTACATCAACACTCTAAACCGGTGGCTAACAGTAGCTTTCCCCTTCCATCTCGGATACATGTTTCCACTTGTCACAAAACAGGATGGAGAAAGAATCATTCAACTCAGCTTGAATAGTATGAATACTGAACCGTAATATTCCTCATACCAAACTAGGAAAGGAAGCCTATTTCTTAACTTTCCGGAAGTCATTAAACACGCCATCAAATACCTGTGCTAGATAACTCCTGCCTTTCATCACCCACATAATCTGATGACCTTCTTTAGCCAACTTCGCCCATCCACTACTTTTCTCAGGATTCTGTTCAAGGTAATTATATCCCTCGATATTGAATTTCCTCAAATTCTGAACTGAAGTATAACTAATATTGTAGAATCTTCCTTCGACCTCGATCAATACTTTATTGTTAAATATTGCTTCGTATGCTATCAGGGCTTTTTCATGGAGGTTCTCAACCATACGCATTAAAATCAGCTTTCTGAATATTTTAAATATTTTAGTCGATTAAGATGACATGAATTACCAGACCCAGCCATCAGAAAATCTTTTACCAGAGACATCTGGAATAACCTTTCTACATTCAATACAAACACGAGTAGAGGGGTCAGGGGTAGTCCGTTCAGAAAAGAATCCCAAATTGGAGCCCTTTTCTGAAAACACGCCATTTAAGGCATATACGGAATTTACAAATTGCTGAAAATCCTCAGCAATTTTATAAAAACCATCATTATTAGTTTCAATAATACCCAGAATTTTCATAATTTGAAGCTCATTCTGCAATGTTTTTTGATGAATGTGCTTTGACAATCCAATTATATCAGAGAGAGTTAAAGCATTGTAAGAGTTATACTTAGATCTGATTAATGCAAAAACATCCATAATACACTGCCGTTTAGGCTGTGAACTATCTTTAACAACTCTACGAAGAGTGTCTATTTCAGAATCCTCGATCCTATCATGCTTCCTTAGCACACCTAGTAAATGACCCAACTTTTTAAGCTGCTTAGATATCCTTGTTGGCGTCTCGGGTTCGATTAATTCAACTTCCATGATTTCACCGTTAAAATAATGTACCAGTGGATTTGCTCTCATCCTGGTTACGTAGTAAGCAAAATCAATCAATTTTGTTTTCTGCTCATCCGAATATTCGGGTAATTTTTGGAAATTTAATCCTTGAAAGTAGTTAGAAACTGCCTCAGCAACTTCACCTCTCATTTGTGCTTCTAATCCAAGATTATCAAAAGCTTTCTTTGCGGTAGCAAACGGATCTGGGTGGCTGCGTATTGAAAGGAACCTTTCACCAAGAACATTTGTCAATTTAGTGTATTTATCAATAATCGGTGTAACTGCAGCAATCAATCCAATCGATGCCTTAATTCTCTGAGGTTTACTGAGTGTCCCAAAACCTTTCTCAAAATACCCATCATAAATGCTTCGTAAATCACCAAATATCTGAGAACGGTCCTCCTCTTTCGAACTTAAAATCGTTGTAAAGTCCTTGATTAACAGTACTTTCCCATTGATTTCTGGTAATAAACCAGCTGCAGGAACTAATTCATCATTACTGTCTCGTTTTGATATCCCTGATACTAATGTGTGTGCAGTTAAACTATCCAATGAGTAGGCTTTAGGGTATTCACTTAAACTTCTAATTATCTCAGTCTTTAATCCACCAGGCGGAGCCACTATAAATAACCAAACGGGGTCACCTTGAACTTCACGGTCTAGACATGATGCAAGAGTCACATCAATAAAATCGTTGTCAACTTTGTCAATATGATACCATCTATTGAAAACTTTGTGAAGCTGAAGAATGGTTTTTGGATGTGTTAATTTAACTCGATTTAAGTATTCAGTTTTA
>VGJH01000140.1 GCA_016867505.1 Candidatus Bathyarchaeota archaeon | reverse complement strand
CTCGTTAGAGCACCAGTTTTCAAGACTGGCGCCGTGGTCCGCTTGGCTACCCCGGCTCACATTATGTGAAAATGGGTTGTTTAAAACCTTATAGCTAAAATTATTTTTTATAATGCTCATTTAAATGATAATTTTTATGTAATTTTTTATTTATATTTATTTTTCTTTATTAAATTTTGTCAAGTCTACTTGTTGGCTGAGGTTAGTTACTCTTACAAAGACCCCTGGGTCTTCTTTTCTAACATATTTTTTTTGAGCGTTTTTACCTACAACAAACCTGTCATCTATATATGCTACTCCATTTAAAGCATCTAAAACCGCTTTTTCAAGATTATCAAGATCTGGTGTTGTAGGGACCCAAATATCTTTTCTTCTTGATGCTGGCCTTGAAATATAAAATATCATTGAAACCATCACTGGTCCAGAGAAAGGATTGTTGAAGTTTTTTTTTGCCTCATTTTTGATAATTTTTTCCCATTCAGCTACTTTTTTTGGTGTAAAACTCCATGTGCGTCCTCCTTTCCTAACTGTTCTAGCTCGTGCTTTAGGAACTGGATCGCCTTTTATGGTAAAGAATACATGTTGCATATGTTGTGTCTTTTAATGATCGATTTTAAATAGGTTATAAGCGTTTTCAGTAGTGATTTTAATAGTTTCAATTAATGAACAATTTTTTATTTCTGATAAATGTTTTAGGGTTATTAATACATCAGAAGGTTCAGATGGTCTTTTGAGGCTTCGGATATATACTGGAGAATCTGTTTCAACTAATATTTTGTCTATTGGAGCATTAATGATTATGTTTCTCAGCTCTTTACTATATTCAAGTGCTGGAGTGCATGAAACAAAAAAACCATTATCAATAATTTCCTTAATTGAGTCAACAGGTCCAGTATACCAGTGGAATACTGCTTTTTTAATATCACTTTCTAGTGCTAATTTTATGCAGTCACTCCATGCCCCTCTGCTGTGAATTGAAACTGGTAGATTATTATCCGCAGCTAAGTTAAGTTGAAATGAATAAATTTCTCTTTGACGTTGTCGCAAATCTTCTTTTTTAGAAAATTTTCCCCAATAATCTAAACCAATTTCACCAATAGCTATACAATTTTTAATATTTTTTTTCAACCAGTTAAATGAATCTATTAAATTTTCTTCTAACCCTTCTGTAGGATGAATTCCGATACATGGATAAACTTGTTTTGGATATTTTTTACTTAACTCGAGTGTTTTTTCTGAGCTTTTTAAATTTATGCTCATTGCTAAAATTTTATCAACATTATTATTTTGTGCATTAGTAACGATTTTATCGATATCATTAATTTGGTCAATATGAGCATGTGAGTCAACAATTTTCAAAATAATTCACTATAATCTAACTAGTAATGTTTATATTTTTATAATTTTTTGGTTAAAAAAAACCTAATCTCTTATGCCTTCCAGAACACTTATTGCATTCCAAATACGTGTCCTACTATACATTGGCATGTTCGGGTCTTGACTAATATCTTCAAGTAGAGCAATTGCATTAGCTGCTCTTGCTGCAATACTTAAGTTCTGATCCAGAAGCATATCTGAAGCTTGTTTAGCTGCCCGCCTAATATTTCTGGGGGTTGTATTATCATCAGCTATCATATTCAGGACAGTTTGTGCCTGTTGAATCTTTTTGGCATATTCTTCACTTTTAGATGACATAAACCGACCTCCATTTTTCAGAATCGAGTCGGAAGTTACTATAGTAAGCTTCTGAGATTAGTTAAAAACCTATCTCTAGTGAGATGATTAAGTTTTTAAAGAGAATTTTTTTCCAAATAATCAGGGAGATCAGCGACTGAAGGAAGAATCACTTCAGGTCTATTTATCTCGAAAGCTCTATCAAGCCGTGGACCACTTCCAACACCAATAAAGAAACATCCAGCATTAATCGCACAGGTTGAATCAATGTGATGGTCACCAACCATGAAAACCTCATTTATTTCCATTTTCAGTGCCTTTGCTGCTTCAATCATCGCTTCAGCATATGGTTTTGGTTGTGATGTGTCGCCTCGACCAAGAATTACATCGATTTCTGTCTCGATTTTCATTTTCTTTACAGCCTCAACTGCATAAGCATGGTTGCTTCTTGTTAGAATCGCTATTTTGTATCCTCTATTTTTTAATATTTTAATTGTTTCAGGTATACCTGGAATAATTTTTAGTGTCTCAATTGCCTTCATTTCAGCAGTATCCATAATTACTGTCATTTCATCTCGTAACATTTGTTTCTCTGCTTCACTTCTTAACTGATTTTTCCAGTATTTTTCCGCTTCTTCTAGAATTACTACTGATGTTAAATCTGGAGTAGCGAAATTTTTAGGTAAACCCTTTTCTTCAAGTACTTTTATCATTTCTGCCTTCATATCTCTAAAATTGACTTCAGTATGGATTAGTGTTCCATCAAGATCAAAAACTATTCCCTTATACTTCAAATGGTATCCTCGCATATTTGCATCATTAAAATATAATATTTGCCTTAATCTTTTTCACCTAAGGAATAAACTAATTTTGGTTACTTGATGAAACAGCTCTGTAAAAATTGTAGATACGCGAAACAAATAACACCAGAATTAAAATTACAGATGTCGCAAGAAAATAAAGAAATAATAAACAAGCTCTTAGCATCTAGATACAAAATTGATGAGTTTCTTTATTGTGAAAAATTTGGGTATCTTGAATCTGCGATAGTTTCTAAGGATTGTAAGGATTGGGATCAATTAGATTAATAATTATTTTCTTTTGGTTTTTTTCTAAAACTGAAATTTGTGAATCTTGATGTAATTATCCTCTCAGTTGAGAATATTCTTGCTGCAATCCATAACACAACAAATGTGAAAACACTGATGTAAGCGATACTGCGAAGTATTATCCAATAATTACCTAGAAAAGCAGCTTTCGTAGCTAACATACTATGTGTATAAGGAATCACTAAAAGAATCCATTGAACAGTAGTTGGTAACATCTCAATATCAGCAAACATGAGGATTAATGCAGGAACGATCAAAGGAACCACTAAAATCCCTGTTAAACTTTGAGCACTTCTAACATTATCGGTGAATACTGCTAAGCTAATTGCTAAAGCAAGGGCTGAGACTAATGTAATGAACATGACAATTCCTAAGAACAGGTATCCAATTGGCTGAATACCTATACCTGTGCCAGTTAAAACTACGCTAGTGGTTTCTCCTGCAAAACTTAATGCTGATGAAGTGTAATAACTGAATCCAATCATGTAACTTATTGAACCAGCTATGGCAATTACAATTGATCCAGCAAGTTTTCCCCCCAAAATAGTTAACCTACTAACAGGAAGAGTCATGAGTGTCTCAAGTGTTTTCTGTTCCTTTTCAAGAGCAATGCTTGTTGAAGCCATTTGAATAGCAAAAATTACCATCATCATGATCATCATTGGCAACATGATGCTTTGATTCATGATTACGTTTGTAATTTGGCTAGGTGAGATTTCAATTACATTTCCTTTAATGACTGATGCAAAACTGATTTTAAGTGGCTCTTTAATGAATGAAGGATTATAATCAGCTTCAGCAACTTGGAGTAAATGCTGGATTATCGTTAAACTGTAATAATAACCAAAATTTGCTACGACACTTCCAGCAATTTGTGAACTCTGTGCTTCAGCGAGGTTGAAATTTTTTAAATTTCCATAAATTTTTACACTGCCTTTTAATCCATAAGTAATATTCTGTGAGTATCCATTTGGTACATAGACTAATGCAATAGAATTTGACTCTTGGAATTTTTTCAATGCACTTTCAAGATTACTTGCTTGAATATTGACAACATCATGATTTTCTAGTAAATATTGAATTAAAATTGCTGCAATCTCTTCATGATCATCAGTATATAACGAAAATGATGCACCCTGAATCGCCTGCTGTACTGATTCTTGACTTATTTGAATTCCTTGCCCCATTAATGGATACAGTAATAGAGGTAGGAGTACAACCCCGAATAGGATTTTTGGGTCTCTAATTAATTCTTTAATTTCTTTGGATACAAGGCTAGAAAAACTACCCAAGCTGAGTCGCCTCCATAAATGCTTGTTCTAAATTAGCAGCATTGTACCTAGTTTTAATTTCATGAGGAGTCCCTTCCGAGATTACTATTCCTTCATT
>VGJH01000139.1 GCA_016867505.1 Candidatus Bathyarchaeota archaeon | reverse complement strand
TTTAAACCAGGTTTTGATAAAATTAAATTACATAGAGCCCTCTCCGATTTGTTTGATATTCAAATCGACTTGATTATTCCTCATAAAGATTTAATGGTCAGATCTTCTGAACTGGCATACCTTTATGACGCATCATTATATGATACATGTTATCTTGCTCTCGCAGAACTAATGGGAATTATTGTAATCACTTCGGATAAAAAATTCTATGAAAAAGTTAAAGAATCAAAATTAGTGAAATTAGTATAGCCCTAATTGACTTTTTGTTCAATTTTTTTTACTTTAAAAATTAAAATAATTCTAATACAGATAAGAATGCAGTGGTATAATGTCAGGGTTTAATGGTGCTAAGTATTGTTGGATGAATGGATCAATTATCGAAACTGAGAAAGCGCTAGTCTCAGCGATGGAGCCTATTCATCTAGGCATTTTTGAAGGGATCAAAGCTTACCTTGAGGGTGATCTCGCTGGGAGGGGTAAGCAGAACATTTTTGCGTGGAAGCCTCATATTGATCGTCTTTTCAGAAGTGCTGCTGTTAATGGGCTTGTTATGCCCTACAACAAAGATGAGCTTCTTGCAGCAGCGAAGGAGACTATCAGAGCAAATAATTTCACTGGCAATGTTTACCTCCAGCCAAGAATCTGGCCAAAATCAGGAACACCTCGTGGCAAGCCAGAGAGTCATGTCGTAATTCCCGCTTGGGAGATGAACACCCTGCTTGGAGCAAGCAACCAGGCTTTTGCTAAGGAGCGGAGGTTCATGGTCAGCAGTTGGCGTCGCATCGCTACAGATGCTCTTCCACCTCAGGCAAAGAGCTGGGCAAACTATGGGAACAGTGGTTTAGCTGGAAGAGAGTCTAGTAGGTTGGGATTTGATGGTGCCATCATGCTGGATAACCGCGGGTTTGTCTCTGAATCAACTGGTGCTTGCCTTGCTGTAATAAAGGATGGTAAAGTAGTTACTCCTTCAGTGACAGCAAGCATTCTAGAGTCTGTAACACGAGATTATCTCCTCAAATACCTACCAATCGATATTAATGTACACACTGAAGTCCGCGACCTGACACGCATGGATCTATATGCAAGCGAAGAAGCATTCCTACTGGGAACAGGAGCAGAGATAACACCAATCACCAGCATTGATGACATTAAAATTGGAGAAACCTATCCCGGGCCAATAACGACTCAGATCCAAACCTACTATTCGGATGTCGTGTCGGGGAAAAATGATAAAAGACGAATCTGGCTCACGCCAGTCTGGGTATAAAACTCCTTTTTTATTCATGAAGTGTAGGGTTTATAATTCACCATACTTTTTCCTTTTGACTCCTGATGGAAGTATATGAAGCCATTAAACTCCGGAGATCTGTGAGGTCATATGAACAAAAAACAATACCTTCTGAAATTTTGTCACGTGTACTTGAAGCTGGAAGAGCTGCACCATCAGCCAGTAACAATCAGCCATGGCATTTCATTGTTGTGAGGGACCAAGAGAAAAGGAAGATTCTGTCTAATAGAATGTTTACCAGATTCTTAGCTGAGTCTCCGGTGGTAATTGTTGGGTGTGGTGAGAAAAATAGGAGATACCACGTTGTTGATGTCAGTATAGCAATGCAGCAGATGGTTATTGCAGCAACCTCTGAGGGACTGGGAACCTGCTGGATAGGCGATTTCAACGAGGAGACTGTAAGAACAATGTTAAAAATCCCTGAAAAATACAATATTATATGCCTCTTGGCAATGGGTTATCCAAAAGAGAAAACTGATTTAGCAGCTACCTTACTGAGAATACGTGGCAGGAAGAAACTTGAGAATATCGTGAGTTTTGACGAATACGGGAAGCATGAAAAACTCCTTTCTTAAATATAGTTGAAAGCTTTGAAAAAGAATAATCCGACTATTTATAGGTTTGATAACTTTTATTAAACCTGTAACTCCAATTATTTTCGCGTTTGTCTGAGGATAATCCATCATATTTTAAATCCCTTGAGGATTGGCGGAACTGGCTTAAGGTTAATCACAATAAATTAGATGGGTTCTGGCTAATAATTCAGAAAAAGGCATCAAAGAAACAAGGAATACATTACGATGAAGCAGTTTTAGAAGCGGTTGCTTATGGCTGGATTGATGGCAAAATGAAGAGCATCAATGAAGATGAGTTTAAGCAAAGATTCACACCACGCAGAAGTGGAAGCATATGGTCACTATACAACCGTGAACGAGCTCAAAAATTACTCGATGAAGGAAGAATGACTGAAGCAGGTTTAAAAACTGTCGAAGAAGCAAAAAATAATGGCCAATGGGATAAAGCATATTCAAGCAGCAGAGGACCAGTTGAAACACCAGAGGACCTGCTTGTTGCCCTCAAGAAAAATCAAGCTGCTTACAACAATTTCCACGCTTGGCCACCATCTGCGCGATTCATGTATATTCATTGGCTAAATGAAGCAAAACAACAAGTAACTAGACAAAGACGAATTGATACCATTGTAGATAGATCTGAGAAAAATCTTAGACCCGGTATCAACCTTAGAATAGTAAAAAAGTAATTTAATTCTCACCAATTTTGGTAAAGTTTATCGATTTTATTGCTGTTGATTATATTATGAATATTTTAGCTATTCAGTCAAGCTCGAATAAGGATGGATTAACTGCGACACTAGCTGAAGCTGTGCTTAAAGGCTTTAAAGAAGCTGGAGGTGAAACTGAGTTAATTCACCTAAACTTAATGGATATCAAGACATGCCTTGCATGTGATACTGGGTGGGGCCAATGCAGGAAAGGAGACTGCATCCTTAAGGACGAATTTGAGGTTCTGAGAAAGAAAATCGGATCAGCAGATGCCTTCGTTTTCGCAACCCCAGTCTATTGGGGCGACCTCAGTGAATCAGCTAAACGTTTTCTCGACCGCTTAAGACGTGTCGAAACCTTCAGTGGAAGAGGGACCTGTAAAGGAAAGAAGGCAATAGGTATCACAGCTGCAGGAGGAAGTGGCAACGGAGCAGTGAAGTCCTTACTTAATCTTGAAGACTACCTGCGAAGGATTGGCTTTGAGGTTATTGATCTAGTACCTGTCACCAAGTTCACTAAAGATTATAAAATTCCTATGCTAGCAGAAGCAGGGCGCCATTTAGCTGGTTAAGTCAAAGAAATTATAAAAATTACACTAAGTAACAGCGTTTTTTGTTATAGTTTTTATCGAATAATGTATAGGAGATGTTATGGCCCAGGATTATGAAGTGGTGGTTGTTGGTGGAGGAATCGCTGGGTCAGTTGCTGCGAAGCATCTTGCTGAAGCTGGATTAAGCACCCTACTCATTGAAGCAAATAAGACTCCCAGAAACAAGGTTTGCAGTGGAGTTCAACTTCCATACATGGAGAAACTAATAGGTTGCCCTATTCCCGAAGAGATACTTTGTAGTAACCAATTAAACAAGGCAGCTATCTCAACTCCCTCTGGAAGGCGAATATCTGGGCGCCTCAAGTTACTTAATTACTGGAGAAGTGACTTTGATGCTTGGTTGAATAGCTTAGCAGTAAAATCTGGCGCAACCTTCCATGATGATGTGAAGTTAATTGACTTTAAGCAAAATTCTGAGGGGGTAATTATCGAGACTTCTGAAGGTATAATTAATTCACAGATTTTAATTGGTGCAGATGGATTATCGCCAAACTCAGTTACAAGAAAAAAACTTATTCCAAGCAATTTCAGTGACAAAGTAACAGGTACCGCAGTCAACCTGTATTTTAAGGGAGAATCAAAACTCAGATCTGATACACTTGAACTCTTTTATCGCAGAGAATTCAGTGACCTAATGTACAGTTGGTTATACCATAAAGATGATCTGTTAGTAATTGGTACAAGCAGCAAGACAGATCCCACGAAAAGTGTCGAAGAATTCTACAAACATGTAACTAATCAATACAAATTGAATGGAGAGATTATTCGGAAGGAAGGATATGCAACAAGTTGCTTGGGTGGCATATACCTTGGTGAGGATAAAATACTCTTAACTGGGGATGCAGCTGGTCTACTTGATCTTTACCGTGGCGTTGGAATGGATTCAGCTGTTCTTAGTGGAAGAATTGCAGCAAAAGCAGTGATAGAAAACAAAAAAACACCCATAACAATCTACAAAAAAAATATGACCATGCTAATTAGTCAACTTGAAAGAAATAACAGGAAACAAGAACTCA
>VGJH01000138.1 GCA_016867505.1 Candidatus Bathyarchaeota archaeon | reverse complement strand
AAACCAGCTTCAAACCAGAGTCTTTGAATATTTCAACAGCACGTTCACCAACGTATCCTGTTGAGGTTGAAACAACAACTGTTCCTATTCCACGCTCTTTTGCTCCTTCTAGGGCAATTTTGAGGGTGTCGTCGGTGTGTTCTTTCCCACCTTTCTCCCATAATACTACTGTTCTTTTAACACTCATACTAATCACATCAAAACTAATCTGTCAAGTGTACCGTATTGAAAAAAGGTTTTGCATTCAGAGTCAAAATATTCGATGATTCTCACGTTTTCCTAGGATTGGTATATGTTGACCACAGTTTGTGCAGTTCATCTTATCATCAAGGTTCCACCCAGTTATCGAATACCCGACTCGGTTGATTACGTGTTTCCCACAGCTTGGGCATACAGTGTCCTCGTACCCTTTCTCAGCTATATTCCCAATGAACACGTACTTTATGCCCTCTGATTTAGCAATCTCCCTCGCTTTAATGAGAGTACTAATTGGGGTTGGAGGAAGGTGACTGAATTTATAGTCGGGATGGAATCTGCTCAGGTGGAGTGGTACATCAGGACCCATTTCATCAACTAAATACTTGGCCATTTTTCTGGTCTCATCAGGATTATCGTTTGTATCGGGAATTATCAAAAAAGTGACTTCAACATGTACTCCTCGTCGATGCATCTCAACTGTTGCATCTAAGACACTCTGAAGATCAGCTGAGCAGTGTTTCCGGTAAAACTCTTCATTAAATGCTTTCCAATCAACATTCGCTGCATCGATTGTGTCAATGAACTGGTTCAGAGCTTGGAGACTGACATAACCGTTTGTTACTAACACGTTTTTTATGTTCTCTTTCTTCGCTATCCTTGCACAGTCTTCAACGTATTCTAAATTGATTAATGGCTCATTATAGGTGTATGCGATGCTTGTACACTCTTGGGTATGAGCTGCATCAAGTATACTGTCTGGTGGCCAGTGCTGGGTCTTACTAGAGGGTGGCTTCGCTGTACTGATATGCCAGTTTTGGCACCATGGACAGGTGAAGCTGCACCCTACACTGCTGATGCTAAGCGCTAGACTCCCGGGATAAAAGTGTGCAAGAGGTTTCTTCTCAATCGGATCAACTGCAATAGAACTAAGAATACCGTAGGTCTGGTTATAGATCTTGCCACCTTGATTGCTTTTTGTTCCACAGAATCCGCTTTGATTTGGCTTAATCACGCATTTCCTTGGACAAATTATGCAACGAGCTGTTAAATCATCAATTTTTTCTTGATACCTTGACAGCAACTATATCATTGATATTTTGATTTAGGCCTTTAAAACACTTATCTTAAAGGTTAAAATTTTCCAAATAGATACTTATGTGACAATATTTGTGGAGAGCAACCTTTCAGGATGTTTTTAATGATGAAGGAGTAAAAATAGCTCTACCAAGATACATTGAGATCCTGAAAGGCAAGAAACTTCCTAAATACATTATTGATCGGCAATATCCAGCATTATACACAAAAGAAATGCCTCTGACTGAATTATGGAAAATTCATCAAAAAATGCTTAAAAATTATCCAGAATTTGAAGCAAAGACAATAGATAAAAAATCTGCACTCGATTCATCTTTTCTCTCATTAAAAAGCGATATAGCAGAGAGAATAATATCATCATGTACCTTTTGTGAAAGACGATGCAAGAAAAATAGGCTATTGGGTGAAAAAGGTTATTGTGGGTGTGGTAAAAATTTTTCATTTTCTAGTGCTTTCCCACATTTTGGTGAAGAACCTGAACTTGTTCCATCTGGCACTGTCTTCACTTGTGGCTGTACAATAAAATGCATACACTGCCAAAATTACGAAATCAGCCAATGGTATGATAAAGGATTAGAAATTAACCCAAAGCAGATGGCAACAACTGTTGATAACCTCAAAAATAGTGGTTGCAGGAACCTCAACATGGTTGGAGGAGAACCAACCCCAAACACATACCTCTGGATTAAAACAATGAATGAGGTCACTGTCTCCATTCCAACAATTTGGAACAGCAATAGTTACTATAGTCTAGAGACTGCAAACCTTCTAGCAGGTTTCATCGATGTCTACCTACTAGACTTCAAATATGGTAACAACACTTGCGCTCAAGAAATATCTGATGCACCAAATTATTTTGAAGCATGCACACGAAATCATCTGATGGCAAAGGAGCATGGTGAACTCATAATAAGGGTCCTGGTTCTACCAGGACACAACAATTGTTGCACCCGACCTATCCTCGAATGGATTGCCAAAAACTTGGGAGAATGGACAAGAGTCAACCTCTTATTCCAGTATAGGCCAGAGTGGCAAGCTTCTAAAAGAAAGGAGTTAACAAGGAAACTCAGCAGAGACGAAATTAATGAAGCATTGAAAATTGCTAAAGAAGTTGGCTTAAAAAATATTGTTTAAAAATTGGCTTTAACTTCATCTTCACTCAATTTTTTATATGTTTTTGTCTCAGAAGAAATTACTGCAACATTTATGTTCTCGGGCTTTAATGCGTTGCCATAGGCTGTTTTTATGGTTTCGATACAAAGCTTGGTGAGTTCAGTGAGATCCATCTTTTCATTATACTTTTTCTCAAGAACCTCTCTGCCTTTTTCGCTATTCATGCCTAATGCTGTGGCTTTGTATCCACGGTAGCTGCCACTTGGATCTATGCTGATTAGATGTGGCCCGGTTGAGTCGATTCCTGCAATAATCATGCTTACTCCGAAAGGCCTGATGCCAGCATTCTGAGTGTATTGCTGCAGAAGATCTCCAACATTAATCACAAGGCTTTCAATGCCTATTGGCTCATCATAAGTCATTGTGTGGCCTTGACAGGCTAGACGTGCTTCACGAACTAAAACTCTGGCATCTGGGCTGAAACCTGCTATGACAGTCGCTACATGGGTGTTTAGTTCAAAGAGTTTCTTGCTGAATCGTGAATCCTCTAAACTGTTGCTTAGAATCTCTACAGCTGCTAATACTACTCCATCTTTAGTATATGCTCCAGCTACTGGTGCACCACGTTTCACTAATTCTAATGCGTACTCTACTTGGTATATTCGTCCTTCAGGTGAAAAGATGGTGATTGCTTCGTCGTACTCTCTTCCTCTAGACACTGTATTCGCCTTTCTTAATCGGATGATGAGCGTCTATTTAAACATCATTTCTAATGCTAGAGTTGTTAATGACTTCTTAGACAAAACGAATATTTTCAGTAATAAAAAATTGATATCATATTTATGTTTCAGCCAGTTTCTGAATTTCAGGCACTGTCAATCTGAAAGTTGTCCAATCACTCATTGGCTTCGCTCCCAAATTGATATAGAAATCCCAACTTGGTTTATTCCAGTCTAAAACGGTCCATTCCATTCGACCACAACCTTTCTCTAGAGCAGTCTGTGCTAACTGCTTCAATATGTCTGTACCAATACCTTTACCTCGATATTCTTCAAGCACGAAAATGTCTTCCAGCCATAGTGTTGGGCGACCTGTGAAGGTGCTGAAAGTGTAATAAAATAATGCAATCCCAACAACTTTGGATTCAACAAGGTTATTTAATTCAGCTATAAGAATTTTAAAAATTGACTCTTTTCCCCACCCATATCGTATATACTGTTCTTTAGTCGCTTCAAAAGTGTCTAATAATTTCTCATATTTAGCTAATTTCTTAACCATTTCAAAAACTATGTCGATGTCGTTTTCTTTTGCTTCTCTTATATGGAACCTTGGCATGAACCTAATATTCATCTGATAAGTTATATGCTTATTTTCCCAAAAAAAGTTGGGATTTAATCACTTTTTATTCCCGAATTTTTCCCAGCTAGCAATATCATTCAGGCTTTTTCGTTCCTTCAAGCCAGGGACTTCGTCAGGAATACCAATAGGAGTGATTGCTACTACTTTCATTTTTTCAGGAATATCGAGAAGTGCTTTGATTTCAGCGTCACGATATGTTGATCCCATCCAGCAAGTGCCTAGGCCTTGATCTGCGGCTGCTAAAATTATGTGCTCGAAAGCGATTCCAATATCGTTTTGCCACCAGTTTGGTGAAGCCTCTGGATAACCTAGAGCAACGATAATTGCAGGAGCTTTTGCAGCCCAACCTTGTCTTCCTGCAACTTTGATTTTCATTTCAGGGTCTTGAACCACAATAAAATGCCATGGCTGTTTATGCATAGCTGAAGGGGCTATTCTCGCAGCT
>VGJH01000137.1 GCA_016867505.1 Candidatus Bathyarchaeota archaeon | reverse complement strand
ATATCCTTCAAGCTCCCCGTTTTATCAAAACGTTTGTTAATCATTATAATTATTAAGTATATAAAAGTTAATTATTTACAATTTTTCCCTAATAAAATTCCAACATTTTAATTGAATTTTTAAGATCGTTTTTAAAAATGAATAAAACAGATTAAATTAGAAATAGTATACAATTGTATAGTCTTTTAATGAAATGGTTTAAATACGTGAACCATGGAAATCTAGCATCATGTCTCCTAAACTTACTAATCCTGAATCAGTTGAACCTATTATGGAGCGCATTAAAAATCAGGATATCAAATACGTTCGTTTAATTATTATTGATTTAAATGGTATGCCACGCGCAATGATAATTCCTGAATATGAAATTCCCGTTGCTTTAAAAAATGGTATAGGATTCGATGGCTCAAGTATGGGATTGGTGAATATCGAAAACAGTGATTTGACAGCTCACCCTGATCCAAGTACCTTTTTAACTCCTATGTGGGAAACTCCCGGTCTAGCGATAATGTTTTGTTACTTAAGTAATCCTGACGGCTCACCATTTCTTGGAGACAGTCGGGGTCTTCTTAAAACTACTTTAGAAGAGTTAGAGAAAAAGAACATGGGTTATAACACTGGCCCAGAGTTAGAATATTTTTATGTAACCCAAAATAATGGAAGCATCAGTCCCTATGGATCTGGTGGCTACTTCTTTATTCCTCCTAATGATCCAACTGAGAATATTAAACTTGAAACAATGATGTGTCTAGAAGCTGCAGGATTTCAATTAGATAAAATACATCATGAAGTGGCTCAAGGACAACAGGAGATTAATTTCAGATACAACGAGGCATTAAGAACAGCTGATAATGCGGTACTCTATAAATTAGTAGTTAAAACAATTGCACAAAAATATGGTGTAACTGCTACATTCATGCCAAAGCCTTTCTGGGGAGTGAATGGAAGTGGATGCCACGTCCACCAGAGTATTAGTGATTTAAAAACTGGGAGAAACCTCTTCGGAGATTCAAGTTCAGAAACAGGTCTAAGTAAAATGGCTTATCACTTCATGGCAGGTATCCTTGCCCATTCAAAAGCAATGAGTATGATAGTAGCTCCAACTGTAAATAGTTACAAACGATTAGTACCACATTATGAGGCTCCTGTCTACATTACATGGGGGCTTGGCAATAGATCCGCTTTAGTTAGGGTTCCTTTATACCCTGGCGATAAATCTAAAGTTAGAAGAATCGAATACAGACATCCAGATCCAAGTTGTAATCCATATCTATCAGCTACAG
Source organism: Candidatus Bathyarchaeota archaeon (assembly GCA_016867505.1). Classification (GTDB taxonomy): domain Archaea; phylum Thermoproteota; class Bathyarchaeia; order TCS64; family TCS64; genus UBA8941. Next base: position 2,949 of record VGJH01000137.1, on the reverse strand, counting down.
TTATGCTGAAGGCTGGTCTTGAAGGTATAAAAAAGAAACTAGAACCATCATCGCCTGAAGAAGAAAACGTGTATCATCTAACAAACCAAGTAGAAATTTTACCAGAAAATCTGGGTGAAGCGGTAACTGCCTTTTCAGAAGATAAAATAATCTCAGAAGCTCTAGGAGAGTATATATCTAAAAGATTAACCTTAGCTAAAAAAGCTGAATATGATAGCTACATGAAATTTGTCGGGACAGATTGGAATACCAGTAGACCAAGAATCACATCTTGGGAGCTTGAGAAATACCTTACAACTTGTTAAATTTTTTATTACATCCCATCAATTCAATTTTTGATGGTAAAAAATCGACCTCAGATAACATACGTTGATACCATTTATCCAATATCTCTTTCGTTCTATTTTTCAAGATTTCAGGGGATACTGCTTTATACACATATTTATATCCACCAAGTCCAATCAACTCTTCTTCACGGATTGCTAAGCCTTTCTCGACTAGTGATTGAAGTAATCGTTGGGTTGTAGGGCGACTTCTATTTAGTTTGGAAGCAACATCCTGAACTGTAGATGAACCGGCATTATATAAAACACAATAAGCTTCAATTTCAATAATTTTTATGCCTAATGCACATTTCATGAGTTCATCAGCTCCTAATTCTGGAGAATTTATGATTGAATGCAACTCTCGTAAAGACATATGTTCAAAGATGTTGAACACCTTTAAATATCTTTATATCTTTCCTATTCATCAAAAACTTTCAGCGATACATATTGGCAGAAAAAAAGACAATCGATGTAACTGATTCAACATTCGATGAAGTAGTTCAAAAAAATAAATATGTAGTTGTAGATTGCTGGGCTGCATGGTGTGGGCCATGTAATATGCTTAGTCCAATAGTTGAACAATTAGCTAATGAGAATCCTGAAATCACATTTGGAAAATTAAATGTAGATCAAAACAGAAAAATCCCAATGAAATATGGAATAATGAGCATTCCTACTCTATTATACTTTAAAGAAGGAAAATTAACTGATAAAACCCTTGGAGCACTACCAAAGAAAACGCTTGAAAGCAGACTAGAGAAATTAAAATCCTAAATCATTTTTTAAACATACATAGACTACATAAATTACTTAGATAATCCCCTTAAGTAACCTGTTTTACTCCTAAAAATGAGGTGAAATGTTGGGGCTGATAGTCTTAGCAATCCTCAGTATGATAGGGCTACTTTGCATGATAGGGATATTAACAGTTGGTGCAATAATATTCGCTATTGCACTAAAACTACTATTCCTCCCATTCATAATTGCCATAGTTATATTGAAGGGAATATTCCATCTAATATTTTGAAATCAGCAATAGTTTAAATCAAGTATAATTACATATCGTTACTATATCAAAATTTATTATTTTATCAAACAACATTAGAGTTAGGTTTAGCTATTATTTAAACCTCTTTAATTTATGTGTTATCCTAAATACACTTTTGTGTTTTCAGTAAAACATTATCAAAATTATTAAGAGTTTGATGGTATAAACCATTTCTTTATAAAAAAACGTAGCTTAACTCTGTTGTCACCTGACAAACCGTGCCCATCTTTAACAACACATCCTGATGATATCATCCATTACAAAAACCTAGAATATTAACAGTTAGAAAATATGCCAGAACTCAATCTTTCCCAGATGACTTATTTTTAAAAAGTTATACAACTGAAGGTCCCGTGATAAATATATTAAGAGAATTTCGAATAACCCTTGAATCTCAGTCTTTTCTGGACTTTAATTTATAAGGGATTAAATACTCTCAAAATCAGGAAAGAGGTTATTCAGGATCCTCATTAAATATTAAATACTTGATAAAAAAAACTTGGAAAAATGATGATATTTAAATTAATTTTGACTTTCTTTTTTAGGTTGCTTAACAAATAAAACAATTATGGGTATCGTTAAAATTTGTATTATATTAAGTCCAAGCAACAGGTCTGGGTTATTAGAATAGACGTACCCTCCTAAATAAGATGCTGGAAAAGTAAGTAAACCTGTAAAACTAGCAATAAATCCGTTAACTCTACCTCTATATTTAGATAGAACCAATTCTGCCATTAAAGCTTCCCAAGCTGGGCCACCCATGAAACCTCCACCACGTATTCCGCCTCCCCCTACACCTTCAATTAAACCGACTATGGTATAAACCCCGAGTAATTGGTTATAATCTCTTAACAATAACAAGCTTAAACTGTCGAGTGGATCTAAACCCCTTACTATTAGAATAGGTCCGACACGACCAATTTTGTCTGATAACATTCCACCCACCATATATAATGGTGTAGAAATGGCTGAAGCTAAAGATTGTAATAAACCGTATTGAGTTGTTGTTAATCCTATTATATTGTAAGCATAAATTGGTAGAAATGACGCGGTCATTCTCGTTATGAAGCCTGATACTACTGATACCGAGGCCATTGCCCAAACGGTTCGAGGCTGCTTCTTCATAACTTCTAATAATCCAATATCCTCCTCCTGACTTTGTTTAGTATCCGTTTTACTTGTACCTATAGTTTCTTGGAGGTATCTTGCTCTCACTAGAGTAGCTATCATTGCAGCAACAGAAAACATTAGCAACCCTATTTTTACGCCATCCCTTATTCCTAAAACCTCTAAATAATAACCACTTACATATGGCATAAAAACACCTGGTAATGAAGTGAACATTCTATAAGTACCAAAAGCTGATCCTCTGCTCTCACGAGGCATCGAATCAGCGATTATAGCACTAAACGCGGGCGTATAAAGTGAAGTGAGGGCATTTACGATTAATCCTGGAACCACCCATTCCCAAGTTGGAGCAGAATATAATAATAAAGCACCAATTACACGAAGAAATGTACCATACACAATTACCCTTTTTCTACCATACTTATCTGCGAGCATTCCTCCTGGTAA
>VGJH01000136.1 GCA_016867505.1 Candidatus Bathyarchaeota archaeon | reverse complement strand
GACTTAAACCAGGTGGAACAATAATTATTAACAGTTCTGTTCCACCAGAAGAGATTGAATTCACTTCCGAGTACAAAGTCGCTACAGTTGACGCAACAAAAATTGCACTCGAAACCATTGGCAGACCCATAACTAACACAGCGATACTCGGTGCATTCGCGAAAGGAACAGGTGAAATCAAATTAGAGTCACTTATTCAAGCTGTTAAAAGTGAAATGTCCAGCAGAATGGCTGAGACCAACATTAAAGCTCTTGAGAAGGCATACAACTCAACAACCCTTGGTAAAAACAAGGTTGTTAAGGAAGTGAAGAAAGCTGCTCAGGCTCCAGCGAATAGCCGTGCAGATTGGCGTACATTCCGACCAGTTGTTGACACAGAAAAATGTACCGGTTGTCAGATATGCTGGACATTCTGCCCAGAACACAGTATTAACATGGTTGATAACAAAAGTTCAATCGATTACATCTACTGTAAGGGATGCGGCATCTGTGCAGAAGAGTGCCCTGTGAAAGCAATCACCATGGTGAATGAAAGCGAGGGAAAGGAGAGCTAAGACATGAAACACATGGAATTAATGGTTGGAAATAAAGCAGTCGCATATGGTGCAAAATTGGCGAGGGTGCAGGTAATTTCAGCATACCCGATCACACCTCAGACAACTATTGTCCAATATCTAGCAGAGTTTGTCGCTGAAGGCGAATTGAAAGCCCGATTCATTGAAGTTGAATCAGAGTTGAGTGCTATGGTTGCAGTTCAGGGAGCAAGCTTCGCTGGAGCAAGGGTCTTCACTGCAACGTCAGGTCCTGGCTTACTCCTTATGCATCACCCAATGATGGAGGGATCAGACCTCCCAGTCGTTATGAGTGTTGTTCATAGAAGCAACAAAAGCATGCAGCCAGACCACTCAGATCTTATGGCTCAAAGAGATAATGGCTGGATCCAACTCTATTGTGAGAACAATCAAGAAGCTCTCGACACTGCTTTAATGAGTTATAAAATAGCTGAAGACTCACGCCAGACGGTTCCAACAATTTTTGGCATTGATGGATACATTCTCAGTTACACAGCAGAACCCGTTGAGATACCTGACCAAGAAAAAGTTGATGAATGGTTGCCACCACTCAAGGCACCTTGGGCACCAGACATAAACATCTCAGTGCAAGAATGGAGAAGAAGACAAGGTCGCATGTCTGGAAGCCAGAAAGCATGGATAGACCATGACACAAAGTTTAGGAACAGCTTAGGAATCATAAAAGAAGCCCATGCAAGTTTTGAGAAAACATTTGGTCGCGGTTATGGCAATGGGCTACTTGAGGAATATAACTGCGAAAACGCTGAAGCAGTAATAATCGCTATGGGAACCATAGCTTCAACAGCACGTTCGGTGGTTGATGACCTGCAAAAAGAAGGAAAAAGAGTTGGCTTAGTGAAACTCAAATGCTATCGCCCATTCCCAGCAGAGGAAATAAGAAACCTAGCGAAAAAATACCATGCAATTGGAGTCATTGACCGTAATGTTAGTTTGGGCAGTAATGGCAATGTCTTTAATGAGTCAAGAAGCGCTGTTTATGATATGGTTGAAAGACCAAAGATATTAGGATTCCATACAGGAATGGCTGGAAGTGAAGTAACTCCACAAATTATTAGTAAGATAGCTGAAAAGACTTTGAAATCAATAAAAGAACCGGTGGATCCCATTGTCGAGTGGGTGGGAGGTGCATAAAATGAGTAAACCAATGCCATTCCAAAGAGTTGAAGGAGAAGAAATTATGGCTCTTGGCAACAGCAGCTGCCAAGGATGCGGTCACGCCATATTAGCCAGGATCGCTTTCAAAGTCTTAGGCAAAAACACAGTTTACACAAGCGTCCCAGGCTGCATCTGGATAGCACTGCAGAGCAGTATCCCCCTATACTGGAGAGGAACCGTGTTTGAGGGAGGAGGTGCACTCATCTCAGGAATATCAAATGGATTAGAAGCGACAGGAAAAGAAATGAATGTTGTAGGATTCTACGGAGATGGTGGAACAGCAGATATCGGGCTCCAAGCATTAAGCGCAGCAGCGGAACGTAATGAGAATGTGATAATGATCTGTGCAGATAATGAAGCATACATGAACACAGGTGGACAGCGAAGTGGGCTGACACCAATCTATGCATCAACTACAACAACACCAGTCGCATCCGAAAGCAGGGGCAAGAAATCAAACAAGAAGAATGTACCCTTCATTATGGCAGCTCATAACATACCATACGTCGCTACTGCAAGCATTGCATATCCCAATGATCTAGTTGGAAAACTACAGTATGCTAAGCAACTTAAAGGATTCAAGTACTTACATGTTCAATCAACCTGTCCAACTGGTTGGGGATTCGACTCAGCTCGAACAATCAAGGTTGCACGATTAATGGTTGAGTCAGGAATGTGGCCACTCTATGAAGTGACTGAGGGAAACAACTTCAAGCTAACATACAAACCACGTGAACTGAAGCCAGTGAAAGAAGCATTAAGCCAGCAAAGCAGATTCAGGCACCTCGATGAAAAAGAGTACGAGTACATCCAAGAACAAGTCATAATGAAATGGAAGCAATTATCTGAAATGGATGGCAAAAAACTACCAATTTAATCATTATTGACAGATTTTTATTTTCATAATTAATACTTCAAATATTAGATCATGAAATAAATCCATACTTTGAGTCTTATGAAATTTTTCCAAGTTTATATGGCTTGAATTGGACAGTTTTAACTACCCAGAATTCTTTTCATGCAGAAAAGGACCATTCGTGGCATGTCAAATATACTAAAGATTGCTAAAAGTAGAAAATCTTCACGAACTTTCAAGAATGAGCTTATTCCTGATGACTCTCTAAAGCGGGTACTTGAAGTAGGATGCATGGCTCCAAGTGGAGCAAACTATCAGTCTTGGAGATTCCTTATAGTAACCTCATCCGATTAAAAAAAGAAGATACACTCAACCTCAGAAGAATGTGAAGTTGAGTTCTATCGCAGACTTGAATTGATAATGACCATCGTTTAGTTTTACAATTTTATTGCTTCAAAAACGATATGTAATGGGACCTCTAGGAAACCAGGGCTATCCTCTTCTTTACTCATAAATTCATCAGTTGGTTCTGGCTCATCCATTCTAGTAATGGCTAATCCACTGGAGCTGAATACTGAAGCATACCAGCTGAGGGGTCTGTGATGGCTAGGGGTTGGCATCCTTTCACCATTATCAACCCGCCAGTAGACCGTTTCGGTGAAGGGTTTCCTATAGGCTCTGACTTTTCTATAGGTTCTGCGTGGCTCAAATGATTTTTTCTCAATCTGCCATGCCGAATTTGACATGGTGTCGAAGCATGGGTGGCAGATACTTGCTACAAACCTTCCTCCCTGTTTAAGCACTCTGCTCACTTCTTTTATGGCTCCCTCTGCATCTTCAATATCCATTAAAGACATGTTAGCAAAAACAAGATCGAAACTAGAGGAGGAGACCATGCTAAGATGGTTCGCGTCTGTAACGAAATAACGAATTTTTAACGTATTATCGACATCATGGGTTTTAGCCTTCTCAATCATGCCTTTTGAAGAATCAATCGCAGTAACTATAGCACCCTCTCGTGCAAATTTTCTGGATAAGTATCCATTTCCACAACCAAGATCCAGAACATCTCTTCCTCTACAATCTCCAACTAGTCTTATTAGATCAGGATCAATCAGGAACTTATGCCATAAATCACCCGAATCTCCTTGTCTCCTATCATACCAGTCAGAAAGATTATCCCAATTAGACATTAAACGAAAATTAGCAAATCAAAATAAAAAGGTATCAGATAATATTGGATTCAAAAAGATAAAAAAAAAGAAGCTTACTTCCTTTGAAATAATGAGAAATTTTACTTTATTATATACTTGTTTACTATGCTCCAGTCTACATCAAAACCTAATCCAGGTTTATTTGAAATGGTTAGGTAACCCTTTTCTGGTCGATAAGCTGGATCAATAAAGTATGCTTGTAAGGGAACTGCATTGATTTCAACCCATTCGTTCCTCATATTTGTTAGGCTTAGCTGAACTGATGCAGGTATTCCTGGGCCAAAAAAGAAGCTGTGGGTAGTTACATCAAGATTCCATGCATCAGCTAGAGCAAAGATCTTCTTACAAGCTGTAATGCCACCGCACATTATGACATCTGGCTGAATTAAGTCATAAGGCTTCTTCTCGATGATTGCCTTAAAT
>VGJH01000135.1 GCA_016867505.1 Candidatus Bathyarchaeota archaeon | reverse complement strand
TCAGAATGAGTGCATGTCTGTTGGAGACTTTAATGATGCTAATGGAGTTCAGGTAGTAGACTGGATTGGTACATTCAGTGAAGTGACTCCTGGAGAGAAAGCGAAACTAATTATAAAGAATGGTGTCTTGGTTGATGCTGAGGGTGAGATGGGTAGGTCTTTCATGAGGGCTTTAGGAACAATAAATGATCCGAACATCTACAAACTAGCTGAACTGGCAATAGGTATGAATCCATACACTCGTAAAGGCCTAACATCTTTGGGACCACCAAACTTACCAATGACCATTCCACCTTATCACGAGATCAAGCAGTCAGAAGGAACAATACACACAGCCTTTGGCGACTCCGGTGGAAGAATAATGCAGCCAGGTGAAACAGGAATCATCGCCAAACTACACATTGATGTAATCTCTTTTAAGCCAACACTCTACATTGATGGTAAAAAGTATGTGGAAGATGGTAAACTCCTTTTTTAATTAACCTATTCTTAATGATACCAAGCTTAATACTGGTTAAAGCATGAATTTTATTTATGACGGATTATGATTGGTCAATTTATGATAAAGACTGGTTAGGGTATCCACCTGAAAGGCAGGCTGAGATCCTTATTGATGAGTTGCGTCTTAATGGTGATCCAGTTGCTTTGGCTTGGTGGCCAGAAGATACAATGCCACCAAGTTTAGAGAAGTATGTTTATCGTGGTCCTCTTCGGCTTGTCCACTGCCAATTCATGATGCGTTCAAGGTTCCGTGGCGAAATCTACATTCTTGATGGTATAACCAGTCGTCCACCGCCTCCAGTCTGTGCTGGGGACGCATATGTTGGCCTCGATGATGTTTTCCCTGATGTTAGGAGTGGTGCCTGGAGTAGTCGGACTAATCCAAAGAGTGGGCAACCTGCACAGCCACGTATCTATGGAAGCATTGGTGCTGCTCGTCGCAATCTTGACCATGATTATAGTTATGTTCAGCCTAAGATTCGGTATCTAGGTATTGCGCCTTTGAGTGATTGTCCATTTGATCCTGACGTTGTTGTGCTTTTCGGGAATCCTAAACAGATGACTTATGCTTGCCGTGCCCTTCAATGGCATAGTGGAATCACTCCCAAGAGCCTCACTGGACCAGGAACCTGTAGCAGCAGTTGGGCAGCAGCTTATACAAGTGGAGAAGCAAGATACACTTTAGGATGCTTTGGCGTCTTTAGCGTGATGGGCATGAATCCGAATGAATTGAGCTTAAGCATCCCAAGTGAGATGATGCCAAGCTTATGCAGTGTTTTGAAGAGTTGGAAACAAAGAGGAAGACCTTTATTTTATGAACCTCTGCCTGATGAAGCAAGAGAGCATGTGATTGCGCCCAAGGATGGAAATTATATCAAAGATGAAGAGTTGAAGCCTGGATACGTATCATGGTCTAAGAAGCTTAAAGATCCATATGTTAATTGGAAAATTAGGCGAAATTAAAACCAATTTATTTCCTTTTATAATGAATTGAATGAAGTTGGGGGTATTCCAAATTTTTCTGCGATCTGTTTTAAATTTTTATCTTCAGTCGCTAATTGTGTGCCTCAAATTTAATTGCTAGGGTTAAATAAGTGAGATCCCAAATTTATGAGCATTCTCAAAAACTCTGAATGATCTATACTTTATAATAGTTCTACAAGCTGCATCTCACAAAGCCTGCGATAAAGCATATTTGTCTTCAGTAGCTGGTTATGTGTTCCTGTGTTCTGGATCTCTCCATGGTCAAGCACTATTATTCTATCAGCATCACGGACTGTGCTAACTCTGTGTGTAACAATTATTATTGTTCTGTTAATCATCTCAGCCTTTAATGCGTTCTGTATTAGTTGCTCGGTATAGGGATCTACGCTGCTTGTTGCTTCATCTAATATTAGTATTCTAGGGTTAGCAATTATTGTTCGGGCTACACAGATGAGTTGTCGTTGTCCATAGCTTAGATTGCTTCCTCGTTCTTGGACTTCCTCATCATATTTTTTAGGTAATCTCATGATGACCTCATGTATGCCAACTAATTGTGCTACCCGAATCATTTCTTCCTCTGAAGCTAATTGATTACCAAAAAGAAGGTTATACCTAATAGTACCCCGGAAAAGGTATGGCTCTTGAAGTACTATACCTACATGTTGATGTAGCTGCTTTAGTTTTAAATTACGTAGATCAACGCCATCAATTGTAATCGAGCCATGATTTGGATCATAGAAGCGTCCAAGAAGGTTAATTATGGTTGATTTCCCACTCCCTGTTTGACCAAAGATTGCTAACCTTTCACCTGGTTTAGTCTTAAAGCTAATGTCTTTCAGCACTGGTTCATCTTTAACGTAGCTAAATACCACATCATTAAAGGAGACAACTCCTGAACCTTGTGGCATGTCTACGGCATCAAGCGCATCCCTCACCTCTGGCTCTATGTCGAGAACTACAAAGATCCTTTCAGCACCAGCGAGGGCGCTTTGTATTTGTCCATAAAATGTCGTGAGGTTCTGCACTGGATCAAGGAAGCTTTGGGCATATTGTGTGAAGGCTACGAGGTCACCAAGGCTTCTTATGGCAAAAATTACTTGATTTCCACCAAAATACCAGATTAAAGCTGATGTGAAATTATTCAAAAAGCTTGTTGTTGCATCATATATGTTGTTTTTCATCTCTGCTTGGATCTGCGCGTTCATGTTTAACTCATTCACTTTGTCAAAATCCTCAAGGCTTTGAGCTTCCTGAGCCATGGCTTTGGTGACTTTTGCACCATACATTAGGTCCTGAACCTTGCTTGTCATTGAAGCAACATTTTGCCTAGCTACACGCCAAGCTTCTCTCACAAGTTTCTGAAAGTAAGTGCTGGAGATTATCAGGACTGGTGCGATGGCTAATGTAATTAATGCTAACTGTAAATCAAGGAACAGCATGGTAAATAGAACCATAAAAGCAGTGATTGTGTCAGCAGTTGCACCGACTATTCCACTGCTTACGAGACCCTTTAACGCTTCAGCGTCGTTTGTGACTCTACTTACTAAACGACCTGTATTACCATACTCGAAAAAGTTTTGGCTGAGGACCTCCATATGACGGAAAAAGTCGCTTCTGATGTCAGCTATCACGTTTAATCCTAATTTATTCACATTGTAATCCTGTAGTGCCATAATGCACCACATGATTAATCCTACTCCAAAGTAGAGGATTCCAGCAGCGAGAAGGTAATGATAATTGTCTGAAGCCCCCAAAAATGTGCCTAGGCTCTTAATTATTTCTGCAAGCCATCTTCCATTCTCTGTTTTGTTTCCGCTAATGAAGTGATCTAAAGCGACCTTGTATATGTAGGGGCCACTAAGTATCAGTACTGTTTTAAGAAACATAATAAAGCTGATTAAAACAACTTGAGTTTTGTATTTTAGCACATATTTTGTTAATAATCTTTTTACTAGCTGTAAATCAGTGAATTTGCGTTCAGTGGATTCAAGGGAACCGACATCGTATCTTCCTGAAAATTCTGCCATTAGGAGCTGCCTCCCATTGTAAGTGTTTGAGATTCGATTAGGCGCTTGTATTTGTCATTCGTTTTGATTAGGTCAACATGTTTACCAACAGCTACAATCCTACCCTCATCAATTACAACTACTTTGTCTGCATGTTCACAGGTTGAAGCCCGTTGAGTGATTATCAAAGCTGTTCTAGCTTGTAGAAGCGCTTCAATAGCTTTCCCAATAAGAACTTCTGTCTCAGCGTCAACATTGCTTGTGGAGTCATCTAAAATGAGTATGCGTGGATCAGTTAGAAGTGTACGAGCAATTGCTAATCTTTGACGTTGCCCACCACTCAGTGTTAGTCCTCGTTCTCCAACTGCTGTATCATAACCTTTTGGTAGATTAACAATGTAGTCATGGATCTGAGCTGCTTTTGCTGCTTCTATAATTTCTTCTTCTGTTGCCTTGGGTTTACCGAATGCAATATTCTCACGTATGGAAGCATTGAAAATGTAAATATCCTGAAGAACAATTCCAACCTGACTTCTGAGACTCCTAAGTTTAACCTGTTTCACGTTAAAACCATCGACGAGGATCTCCCCCTTCGTTGGATCATAGAAGCGTGGTACAAGCTCAACTAGTGCACTCTTGCCCCCACCAACAAAACCAATAACTGCAATCCTTTCACCTGCATCGACGTTAAGGTCCACATTTTTCAGTATCTCAGGACCATCACCGTATCGGAAAGAGACATCTCGAAAAACT
>VGJH01000134.1 GCA_016867505.1 Candidatus Bathyarchaeota archaeon | reverse complement strand
ACAATTTTTCGATCTTTTTTACCCTCTACAAGATTTAATGAAGTTAATTTACCAATTTCCTTTGTGTTTTTTACATGTGTACCCATACAGAAAGTTAAAGCATGGCCTCCAATGTCGACCATCCTCAATTTTTCAATATTCGGAGGTATTTTTTTTAGAAAAGATTGTTTACGAGGATCATCGGAGGCATTTATTTTGGTTCTATTCTCAAAATATACAGAGACCGATAAATTTTGTTCAATAATTTCATTAAATTGAATAAAAACTTGATTTAATTGCTCTTGGTTAAGTTTACTTGGTTGATATTCTAATCTTTCTAAATCACTATATATTTTAGGGGGTTCTCCAAGAGCTTCTATTAATCCAGTTAATAGATGCTCAGCACTATGACGCCTCATATTCCAACTTCTAGTTACTGAGTCAACAATACATTGAATCTTGATGCCTTGAGAAATATCTTTATCAAGATAATGAAAAATTTCGGAGCCTCTTTTTAATACTTTATTAACTTTCCATAGATCATTGCCATGTTTTAATTCACCAATATCTGAAGGTTGACCTCCGCCCTCAGGATAAAATGCAGTTTGATCGAGTAATGCATGTTTTGGTCCTGACCTAACTACAGTTGCCTCAAATTTCAGTAAGTAGCTATCTTCAAGGTAGAGTTGTTTGCTATTCTCAATCATTTGAATATCACATATTTATGTCTGTAATAATCAAATTATAAGGGCTAATATTTTCTATCAAGAAATTAGAATTATTTAATATAACTAAAGGAAAAATGGTTAGGTATAAAATATTTTAAAAACAAGATTTCATAATTAAGAATCTTAGATGTTAAGATAAGTAACTTTTTTATAAAAATTAGCTATACAATTTCCATGCAAATTTATTTTTCTGGCAGCATTAGAGGTTCACCAGGTGATAAAGAAAGCTATAAAAGAATTATAGAATATTTGAGTAAATTTGGTACAGTCTTAACAGAAAGAACTTTTGACCATAGCTTTGAAGAAGAAATTAAATACGATGAAAAATCGATTTGGGAACGAGATATGAATTGGATAAAGCAATGTAATATTCTTATAGCTGAAGTTACTGCTCCAAGCCATGGTGTCGGTTACGAAATTGCTTATGCACGTCAACTAAATAAACCGATACTTTGCCTACATCAAATTGAAAATGGGAAAAAAATTAGTGCTATGCTTTTAGGTGATCCATACATTACAATATATCAATATATTGATTTATTAGATGCTTTTAATAGAATTGATAAATGGATAAATGAAATTAAATTCAAGATCTAAAAACATTTTTATGGCTTGGTTAGCCAAAAACAACTCTTTTTCAAGTAATCTAGTTGCCAATCACCGGGCCAATCATCCATTCTACTTAAATTGCTTAGACGATCAGCAAATTTTATCATTACTGCTCTCCTGGTTTTTAAATTTGGGAAATACTGAGTACCACTTTCACTTTTTTGAAAAGTAACTTCTTTTACTAATTCAGCTATTTCACGATTAAATTCATGTAGTAATTCATCGTAGGTTGTATTTGTGTCCTCAATTATATCATGTAAAATTCCTGCACAGATAATTGATTCATCGTCTGTAATTGTTTTAAGAATATTATGAACTTGAACAATATGAGCGAAAAAATAAGGTCTCCCCTGATCATCAAGCTGTCCTCGATGGCGTTCACTAGCTAATTCTAATGCCTTATCCTCGTATCTGCCCATTAATTATCAGATAAGAAATAATCATTGACTCTGTTTAAAACTACTGATAAAAACAGGTTTTAAATAATGTTTGAGTTAAAATTCAGTTTAATTATCTTTCCGTTTAGTTCTCCAAAATACACAGCTCTGTAAATAATTTTCTTGAACATCACCGGGCCAATCATCGATGCGACTAATTCTACTGAGGCGATCAGCGAATCTTATCAAAATACCTTTTTTGGAGTTAAGTCGGGGATAATAATGACCACCTTCGTCTTCTTCATAAGTTACTTCCCATACTAAATCAGCAATCTCTTGATTAAATTCGTGTACTAACTCTTCATATGTTGTGTTTGTTTTTTCTATCACTTCGTGTAATATTCCTGCAGAGATAACGGAATCATCGTCTGATACAATTTGGAGTAGATCATATACCTGAATAACATGTGCAAAAAAGTATGGACGCCCATCAGTATCTTTTTGACCCTTATGCTTTATACTAGCAAATTCAAGAGCTTTATCCTCATATCTTCTTTTGGGCATGAATAAAAATTAATTAGTTTAAAAGATAAGACTGTTATGGAAAATAATCCGAAAAAGCATAAATATTATCAGGTTTTAATCTTTTTTTATGCCTAAATAGTATGCAATGTTAGCTTTTGGGTCAAGTTTTATCTTAATTTTACCGGGTAATGCAGCCATTATAGGATTTACGCCTGGTCCATGCCCCCCACCATCACTCCATCCATGGACGATTACACCAATTGTTGTTGCACCCTCATATCGTCCCCTTCCCCATGCATCATAATGATCATTTATAGCAATCACATCGCCAAGACGAAGAGTCCCAAGATCCAATTCATTATTTGTTTCAGGACAGGTGGTTTGAATGTCATAATCAACGGATTCTATGCTTGGATCATATCCAATCCCTGCTCCAAGAATATATCCTGGTAACTCTCTAGCCACTGGCACAACTAGTTTACCATCTTCTTCTTGTATATTCATTGCTTCTAAAAGGATGGGACTCATTTTATTTAGTTTAATATCTTCAAATCCATGAATTTTTAATCCAACGCCCCAAGTTTTTATTTGAATTTTATCTTCTACGCCTAGATCCTCTATTACATCGGGTGGAAACCATACTAAGTCGTCAGCTCCTGCATGTCGACCAATGTAGATTCCTTTTTTACCTTTTGCATCACCAGTTATTACTTTAGCTTCGTTTCCTATACAAGCTAAAACTGCTAGCGCACAGTCACTGGCAGATGGTTTATCTCGTCCTTGAATCGTAACATCTGGCTCAACATGATCTGCATTAGCATGACCATAAACAAGATCACCAACGCTTACACTATAATTAATGCTAGCTGTACCTAAGCTAATTCTTGGTGAACCATCCCATTTTACACCCCACCCCATCCCACTAAGTGGTTGAATAATCCCTTGAACCGCACTCATAATGAGGTGGTTTTTATTAGTTTTTAGCATCAAATTCACCTCAAATTTAATGCTCTCTTAATATTTGCCTCAGGATCAATCTGCGATTTAATTGCTTTATTTTTTCCACTCATTATAGTGGTTAAACCAATTCCTTGTCCACTTGTATCACTCGGCCCACTAATTACAATACCAATAGTTGTTGCGCCTCGGTAATAATGTCGACTAATATCACAAAGTAGATCCTTAACTAAAATCAAATCTCCAAATTTTAGTTTATCTAATGCAAATTTCTCAATATCTGGAGCATAACATGTTTGAATATCAATATGATCAGTGATTGCACTTGTACCATATCCTGCACCAATTAAATCAGCTGGAACTTCTCTGACAACTGGTACAGTAATTTTTTCTGCTTCTTCGAAAATTCCCATTCCCTCAATAAGTTCAGGACTTGAACTATGAATAGCGATTTCGGGGTGGCCATCAATTTTTAAACCAATAGAACGAGCTTTAACTCGAATTCTATCGCCAATTGCTAGCTTATCTAAAACATCATCAGTGAAATGTAATTGGATATGCCGTGCATTATTTGGTAATCTATAACCATGTTTACCAACAATTACGCCTTTTGAACCCTTTGCTTCTCCGGAAATTAATTTAACCTCATTGCCTACACCAGTTTTTTGCCTATAACCTTCCTTTTGACTGTCAGAGCCATAACCATCAGAACTAACTCCGGATTCAGCCCTATCACCATTGGCCCATCCCCAAATAGGCTCACCAATTTTAAGGTTATAATTTATTCCACCTACACCTATACCTAATTTACTTTTACCATCCCAAGTGGATGTATAGGTTCTAATAATTTGTGAAGGAACAATTTCACCTTGAACTGCTAAAGTAATCAGGTTATCTTTATTTGTTTTAATCATGAAACATATTTAACTTACAAGAATATAACATTACGAGTCATTAATCACAAATTTTTAAATGAAAAAAGTGTTTTTGAAATTCATAATCTATAAAAGGATTTAAAGGGTACAAATGTACCCAAGTAGTATTGACGAAGGTGCAGGAAGTGCAAGGTGGCTGCCAAACAATCGAATAAAA
>VGJH01000133.1 GCA_016867505.1 Candidatus Bathyarchaeota archaeon | reverse complement strand
ACTCTAAAAAAAAGTATTCATACAATTGCTTCTTCTTCTCAGTTAACAGTAATTGATAGCCACTTTGCTACCGATATTGTTTCAAATTCAGAAGTTGAGTTAACCATAGTCCTTAGACGTGCACCATGGTTACTCTACAAAGAGTTGTCTGCAAGAGGCTATAATTCAGATAAGATTAAAGAAAATGTAGAAGCTGAGATTATTGGCGTTTGTTTATCTTCTGCATTAGAGTCGATTAGTCGAGACAAAATATTAGAAGTTGATACATCCAATAAAACACCCGAAGAAGTGGTTTCTTTAATTCTTTCAGTAATAATCAATCATGCAGCTAAAAGCTTTGGAAAAGTAGATTGGATGAGTTATCCAGAAATTGAAGCACTGTTAAAGAGGTTTTAAATTTGTATGTTGTAGTATCTTGTCCTCGGTGCGGTGAGCTTATTCTTGCTAATACTAGTAACAAGACTCGAAGTTGCACAAACTGTGGTTATAGGTTAGATATTCGTAACCAAAAGCCGTTAGCTAAAGCTGAAACTCCAGCTGATGCGGTTGAAGTCATGAAAAAACTGAAAGCCATGAAAGCTGGGGGAGAGGAATGGAAACCAAATTTTAATCGTCTTAAATAAAAACTCATTTTTGGCATTACGTTTTTTGTTGAATTGATACAAATAAGTTTTCATTTTTATATTAGCTAGTGGTATCTCTTGGGTTAGAGGTGTATGCGTTGGCAGCAATAACCAGTAGAAGATTTTTCGAAGAGTTGAGTCTAATCATCTCTAAGCCTGTAACCGTCATTGATGTTAATGGCAAATCCTATGAAGGTGAATTACTTGGTTACGACTCTAGCACCTTAAGCATCTGTCTTGGCAATGTTAAGGGAGAGAAGGGACTTGCAGCTCACAGACTCTTCATATCTGGTTCAAGTGTCGCTAGAATAATGGCTTCACAGAGGCCATTTAATCTAGATGCACTGAAAGAAAGGCTTGATAGAGTATTCCCCAATATGGTTCAGATATTCCCTGAAGCTGGTGTGATTGTAGTGATGGGAAAGATTCGTTTAAATGAGACAGGCATTTTGGAGGGCACTGGCCCAGCAGCTGACCGTGTCAGGGATATTTATCAACGCTTCATAAGTGAGACAACTCAACCATAATTTCCCTCTTTTTAATTATCACAGGTTTCTTTAAAGCTACGATAGGATATGCTGTGTGTGAGCGCGTAGGCAATGGCTTTCGAGTTAAAAGATCGGGACCTTCTAGGGCGGATTGGTAAACTTACTACGAAGAGTGGTGAAATTGAAACCCCTGCCTTTATGCCAGTTATTAACCCTGTCAATCAAATGATTCCGCCTAAAGTAATGAAAAAAAACTTTGGCTGTAATATTCTTATAACAAACAGCTACTTGATTAGGAAAAATTTAGGAGAATTACCTGATTTACAAGTTCATAAATTATTGGATTATGATGGAGTCATTGCTACCGATTCAGGTGCATATCAAATTCTAGTCTATGGGAATATTGAAGTCACCCAAGATGAGATAATCCAATATCAAAAAAAGATTGGATCAGATATCGGAGTAATATTAGACATCCCCACTGGATGGGATGTTCCTCGAAGCCAAGTCGAATGGACCGTCAATGAAACCCTGCGTCGAGCTGAAGAAGCAATCCCCTTAATTGCTGATGATAAAACTTTGTGGATTGGGCCAGTTCAGGGCGGTAAACATCTGGACCTCGTAGCAAAATCAGCTAAAAGTATTGGTTCAATGCCTTTCCAAATCCATGCTCTTGGCAGCCCAACTGAGGTAATGGAAAGGTACATGTTCACTGTTTTAGTCGACATGATTGTTGTAGCGAAAAGAAATTTGCCTCCTGATAGGCCTCTTCATCTTTTTGGGGCAGGTCACCCAATGATGTTTAGCCTCGCTGTTGCTCTAGGCTGCGACCTTTTTGATTCAGCAAGTTATGCATTATATGCTAAAGACAACCGATACCTCACCAACCAGGGCACACTTAAGCTAGAGAATCTTCTCTACTTACCCTGCTCGTGTCCAGTTTGTATGTCTCATACTGCTCAGGAGCTTAAAGATGAGACGCGTAGTATGAGAGAACGGCATCTGGCAGAACATAATCTATATGTTTGCATGTCCGAGATCACAACAATTAAGCAAGCCATCTATGATGGTTCGCTCTGGGATCTTGTTGAGAGACGAAGTAGAGCCCATC
This sequence comes from Candidatus Bathyarchaeota archaeon, assembly GCA_016867505.1. GTDB lineage: Archaea > Thermoproteota > Bathyarchaeia > TCS64 > TCS64 > UBA8941. The sequence goes on along the minus strand of VGJH01000133.1, from coordinate 2,067 downwards.
CCTCTATGACCTCTGCTTTGAAAAGATTAAGGGAGTATCGGGATGATTTGGAAAAGAGTAGTCCCTCCTTTAAGGGCCATGGAGTATTTTATTATGATTATCATAGTGTGTATAGGCCTGAAGCCACGCGTTATATGAAGCAATTATACCAAAATTATTCAGAAACCAATAGAAAAGAAACGTTGCTCCTCATAACTGAACCATTCACTAAACCCTTCAATTGGGATGCACAATTTAGAAAATTACGAGATTTCCTCAGCCGAGAATTAGGGGATAAGTTTGTTAACTTTCAAATATGTTTTATCGCAGCACCATATGGCTGTATCCCGCTGGAATTATCAGAGACTTACCCTTTATCTCAGTATGATATTGCTGAACCCCTTGATAATGAAACCCTAAGCTTTACGGTAGATAATATTCTAGATTATCTCTCTAAGAATAGATATCAGAGAATTATTCAATTACTCGGCGATGGAAAACTGGATAATATGACTGAATCAGTCTGTATGGAGGACTCAATTAAATGGGGATCCAAATTTTTCAGTGTCTGGGTTAAGGAACTCTGGAGCGAGGACACATTCAAGACGCTTGTAGCAACGATAAATATGTAGATTTAATGTTTTTATATTTTATATGCAATTTTTATTTTTTCTTAATTGGAAAAAGATAAGTGTAAGCAGACCATAGTGCACCTGTCCCCCTAGGAAGTAAAAATTGCTTCAGGGAAAGGACTGAATCGATCGCTGGGGTACTCCCTTACACACGAATCGATTTGTTTCCAGGTTAGGTATAGTAGATATGGTGAAACTTAGTTTCATGGGTGGAACCCATGAAGTAGGACGTAATGCTGTTCTTGTTAGTTCAAATGAGGCTAAACTTCTTTTAGAGTATGGTGTTAAAGTTGGTGAACCCACTGAATTCCCTGCTCATGTCAGAGCAAAAGACATTGATGGGATAGTGGTTGCCCACGCACACTTGGATCATAGTGGTGGTGTACCAATTTTCTATTTATCTGAAAAGAAGCCTTTCTTTAGTACTTCAACGACAGCTGATTTATGTAAAGTATTAATTGAAGACATGATTAAACTGAACAATTACTATCTTCCTTTTGAATACATTGAACTAGATAACATGTTGAAACAGAGAAATGACTTAGCTTATGGTCAGGAAGTCCGTTTAAAGGACATCAATTTCCAGTTACATAATGCTGGACATATTCCAGGAAGTGCAATGGTTGACTTAGAAATTGATGGAAAAAACATCCTCTATACAAGCGACTTCAATGCTGTTGAAACAAGAATATGTAATGGAGCAAAAATTCCGAAGAAAAAATATGATGCCGTAATAATTGAGGCAACCTATGCAACTCATGAACATCCTGAAAGAAAACAACTTGAAGTAGACTTCGTTAAAGCAATAAAAGACGTAACCAATGATGGTGGCAAGGTGCTTATACCTGCATTTGCTGTTGGACGTAGCCAAGAAATGTACAGTATACTATTTGCTCATGGTTTTCCTGGTTTAGTAGTACTCGATGGTATGGCCCGTTCAGTTAATCGTATTCTCTTTAATCATCCAGAAGGTGTGAAGACGCCACAACAATTCGAGCAAGCCAGCCTCTCTGTTCAAGAAATTAGGGGTTGGAGGGACCGCCGTAAAGCAATAAACAACGCTAACGTGATTGTTGCTCCTTCAGGTATGCTTCAGGGAGGAACCGCTTTCTTCTATATGGAGAAACTCGCGATGAATAGCAAAAACGCAGTCTTTCTAGTTAGCTTCCAAGTGCCGGGAACCAACGGTTCAACGCTGCTTGAGAAAGGAACCTTCATGATTGGAGAGAAAGACCAGAAGGTTGCTGCTAAAGTGCGTCACTTCGATTTCAGTAGTCACTCAGGTCAAAGCTATCTGCAAAACTTCTTGAAAGGCTTGAAGGGGAAACCTGACATTTACGTGATTCACGGAGAATCAGAAAGCTGCGAATTCTTAGCACAATATGCACAAGATGAATTAGGATTAAAGGGGACAGCACCTAAAGAAGGAGAAGAATTCGAGGTTTAGTTAACACTT
>VGJH01000132.1 GCA_016867505.1 Candidatus Bathyarchaeota archaeon | reverse complement strand
GTTCTCCCACAATTTTTGAATGCCTCTGAAGTCACCATCTGAGTTAATGGTCTACCATTTGCTTTACTATGATTTACTGCACTGTCAAGTGTTTTCAATAAAAGTTTCTTTGGTGGGAGATCAGGTACTATGTTAGTATCCCAGACATAAGGCATCACTAAAACCTGATCTTTACTAGGATGATTTATGATTACATCTAAATGCATGTAATCTACTGCTGGATATTCAGGAAGCTGAACCGCGCAAATATATCGAAGTTTGCCCTCATGGTCCTCCTCAAATAACTTTTTAGCGCATTTTTTGAAACCAGTAATCGTACTCCTCTGCCCTACTCCTATTGCGATAGTTTCTTCATCAATAATCTGTGTGTCTCCACCTTCAATAAATCCTGGTTCAGAAGAATCATTTACAGCATCATTAGCATCATATATTAATTCAATTTTTTCTCTTAAAACTGGATCCAACTGGTACGCGAGTTTAACAATTTTTGGCTCATGCAAACGACTATACCGCTGCATTTTACAAATAACTGTCCCAAGCTGAGTCGTGAAACTAGTGTCTCTACTATATGGCCAAGCAACTCTTCTAAAATCTGGTAAAACCACTGAGTCTTTTTCATAATCATAATAGGGTTTTGGAGGATATCCATATATTAGATGCTCAACTTGAAGGTCATCTGGTTTTGGGGAATTTTTTTGATTACCCCATACTTTTTCAATGATTTCTTTTCGTTCAGTTATTGTTGAATTTTCTATGCCTTTCTTTAAGATAATTATTGTTTCAAACACTTGGATGTCTTCTGATTTCAAGAATTTCACTAATTGAAGCCACTGTCGGTGGCCTTGATTCATTTCAGCATGATGGCATCTTGGAGTATAGAAAAGATTAGCCTCAATTCCTTCAAATGGAAGCCTATCTTCCCAGAATGCATCCACACTATCCTGAATTAAAACTGCATTCAGTCGTCCTGACTCAGAATCAACTTTCCACATAATATAATTAATGGTATCCTTGTGAAGCTTTTATGGTTTCACATCTGAAGATGTTATAAGTTATTACACATATTATTCTAGATACTCTTTGAAAAAGTTAGAAGATTATAAAATTATGCCATTATTAACTTCACCAGTTTCTGATGCTCAGATTTCATCAGATGGCACAAAAATACTATTCACATACACAAAAGTGGTTTATGAAGAGGACAAGAATGAGAGTCACATCTGGCTTCTTAACTTTAAAGATAAGGAGCCAAAACAATACACCTTTGGCAAATCAGGAGAATCAAATCCTCGATGGAGCCCAGATAACAAAACAATACTATTCACATCTGGACGTCAAGGAGAAAATGATAAAAAAGATGACAAACCCAAAAACCAGCTTTTCATAATGCCCGCTGATGGTGGTGAAGCAAAAAAACTTACTTACAGAGATGAAGCAGTGCGTTCACCAAAATATAGTCCTGATGGAAAAACCATAGCCTTTACAAGTCGTGTATTCAAAGGCGAAAAAATGAAGGACAGCGATGTCAAAATCATAACTCGAATCAAATACAAAGAAAATGATGGTGGATTTTTCCAAGGAAAATACATACATCTATTCACAGTTGACTTAAAAACTGGTAAAATTAAACAATTAACAGATGGCTTGTTTGATGTTGAATCATATTGTTGGAGCCCAGATGGTAAGAAACTTGCTTTTGTAGCAAATATGGATCCTGATGCTGATTTAAAACCATTCAAAAATATTTTCACAGTAACTTCTAAAGGAGGTGAACCTCAACAAATCTGGAAAGGAGAAGGCCCTATTAGTGGATTGGGTTGGAGTCCTGATGGAAATTACATTGCATACACTGGTAGAGTTGTTGAAGATCCAAAATTGAATTGGTTTAGGAATAGTGAAGTCTGGATCTTTGACATAAAAGCGAAAAAACCAAAAAGCCTTACTAAAAATCTTGACCAAACCATTGCTGGTCGTGATGAACTTAAATGGAGTCCCGATTCAAAATGGATCTATTTTACAGTGCCTGAACATGGTACAACTCATGTAAATAAAGTAAATTTAGATGGTAAAATTGAGCCACTTACTTCAGGAAAAATAAACGTGTCTTCATTTGATTTTGATGATGTTGAGAATATTTTGGTATATACAGCATCTAACGATGTTACGCCATCTGAACTTTATATTAAGGATTCTAAAGGTGATAAACGAGCCACTTTCTTCACTAAGGAACTAATGAAAAAAATTAAAGTTAGCCCTCCTGAAGAATTCTGGTTTACTGCAAGCGATGGAGTTAAAGTTCAAGGCTGGATAGTTAAACCACACAGTTTCAAAAAAGGAACTAAATACCCAACAGTTTTACAGATTCACGGCGGACCAAGAAGTGCTTACGGATTCACCTTTGGGCCTGCTGAGCATGAATTCCAAACACTGGCTCAATATGATTATGGTGTAGTCTACACGAATCCTCGTGCAAGTATTGGTTATGGTGAAGAATTCAGTAGAGCTGTCTCTGGTCATTGGGGCGAAAGAGATTACCAGGATCTGATGGAAGCGATGGATTACGTTCTGAAACATTATGATTGGGTGGATAGTAAACGACTAGGTTGTGCTGGAGGAAGTTACGGTGGGTTCATGACGAACTGGATAGTAGGTCATACTAACAGGTTCAAAGCAGCTGTTACCATGAGGAGTGTAACAAGTTGGCCTAGCATGTATGGAACCAGCGACCTCTGGTATAATGACCATGATATCAATTGGGGAAAACTACCATGGACTGATCCAGAGAAAGCCATCGAAAAAAGCCCAATCACCTATGTAGATAAAATTAATACACCATTATTGATAATTCACAGCGAAAACGATTACCGCTGCCCCATGGAGCAAGCTGAACAATTGTTCACTGCATTAAAGATGCTAGGTAAAACAACCGAGTTCGTAAGGTTCCCAGATGAAACTCATGAATTAAGCAGATCAGGGAAACCAAAACACCGAGTCGAAAGACTCCGACACATTGTTAGATGGTTTGATAGATATCTCAAATAACCATTTTTTTAAAATAATTAATATGCTTTCATTACACTTCCATTTTGATGTCTCAGCAATCCTATTATCAGATAATGAAAGAAGATTCTGATGAACATGAATCCTGTCCATTAAAATGGGATTGTGAAAAATGCACCAAAACCTTATGTGTGCAACTCGTTGCTGTCGCAGAGTTTCCCACAAATCATGGCATCTTCAAAATTCTTGGTTTTACCAATAATAAAGACAAGAAAGATCACACAATGATAGTAAAAGGCGATGTCTCAGGTAAAGAAAATGTTATGACCAGAGTTCATAGTAGTTGTGCAACAGGTGATGCTTTAGGAAGCTTACGATGCGACTGTGGACCACAACTTCGAAAGAGCATGGAAAAAATTGAGGATAATGGGTTAGGTATTATAGTCTATATGCAGCAGGAAGGCCGTGGAATTGGATTAACTAATAAAATTAAAGCATACATGCTTCAAGACCAGGGAATGGATACATATGAAGCAAATGTAGCCTTAGGTTTTGCACCAGATGAAAGAGACTATGAAGTAACAGCAGCTATGCTCAAGAGACTTGCAGTAAAAAGCATAAATTTACTAACAAACAACCCAGATAAGATTGAACAGCTAGTAAACTATGGTATATCCGTTCCTACAACAATCAATCTTGAACTTGAAACAACACCTTTTAACATGAAGTATTTTGTAACAAAAAGAGACAAATTTGGTCATGAACTAAACATGAATAGCCATAATAGAGATCCCTGTGGCTGCAATCATTAATTTTACACACTCAATCTAACAAGCTTTTAGCAGCAGTAAGGAGCAATTTACCAACCTCAACTCCTCCAACAATCCTTGTCTGCTCCCAAAATTCAGGGCACGCGTTTCCTTCATGAAAAACAACTTTATCCGCACAATCGTTAAGGCTTTCTTGAATCATATCTTGAATTTTAATATATGCTTCAGTTGTCATATAATCAGAATATGCTTTCTCAATATTCTTAGAGTATAATTTGAAATCAGATTTTTTTGTTGGTTCTTTTTTAGCTATTAGAACTTGGTTAAAGGGCTCATCTAATTCAGTGAATAATGTCCTCAACTTTTTTTCATCATATTTAATTGTGTCATTAAAGTAAGGCATAGCATCTAATGCAATCACTGTAGCTGCTGAATCTTGTGCGATAGCTTTCCCTGCTTTTACTGCGTCATTCATTATTACTGAAGGCAGTTTAACTCGGAAAACCATGTTACCAAGATAAGTATTTGTTCTAAAGTCTTTGAACCCACCCCTCACCATTCCT
>VGJH01000131.1 GCA_016867505.1 Candidatus Bathyarchaeota archaeon | reverse complement strand
GTAATTGCAATATATTTTTCACCTGGTGAAATCGAAGACGAAGAGTCAAAATTTCTTTCATCACCAAGAACTGCAACTCCTTTTATTGGTAATTTAAATGATGTTATAACTTCATTTTGATCAATTCCGAATCGTCCCTTGTATAATGTGCTATAACCCTCTTCATTGCTTAAAAAATAAGTAAAAGGTGAGCCAGAACTGTAAAAGACTTCAGTGATATCATTTTTATGGTTTTTTTCTATCTCCTGAATTTCCTTAAATTCACTGCCCAATGATAAAATGCCAAGTCTATAATAATCAGATTTATAATCGGTAGAGACTAGGATGTTGTTTTCATCAATGAATCTTTCTGCTTTCCACCGAATTTTTTTGTTACCTGAAATTTTTTTTGTTAAGTTAGTAAATTTGCCTTCTTCAATTAATATTAATTCTTGCTCATTATTGCCAATAATTTTCTCGATTATAATTTTTTTCTCCTCTATTGTTGTACATGCAGCTCGCAAGACGCTTTTTTCTGTTTTAAATATTAGTTGAGGTTCCTTTTCTTTAAGTGGAGATAGTCTATAGACGTCTCTTGATGATTTATCGATGATGTTTGCATCAAAATAGAATCCTGTTTTTGATACAAAATCGATTATATGTTTAGTCTTATGATCTGATGTCAACCAACTAGTACTCCCATCTTTTGATATGTGACCAATTTGAAAATTTTCATCTCCCCCAAAATCCCTCATGAAGATTATGCTACCATCCTCAAGATATTTTGGAGTAGTGCATCGATCAACTTCGAATGTTAATCTTCTTGGCCAAGCCTGCACTCCTTTGATAACATTAACATTATGTATATGATAATTTCCAGGCGAATTAAAAGCAAAAACAATTTTTTTCTCGGTAGGGTGCCATGAAGGACCTCCAGCTGATTCAATTCTTAAAAACCTTTCAAATATTGACATCTAAGAAAAATATACTAAATTAAAAAATAAGACTTTTTATTATATGGTTAATCAATACCATACAGTATTTTTAATGATAAGCTCAGAAAATACTTTATTTAAAGCATAAAATTACTTGGTTATTCTCTATGAAAGGTGTGTCGAAACTTCTTGAGGTCAATTTTCCCCTTTACTACAATGACGCCTTCACTTTGTAACATAGCTGTTTTTTCTTCGACTGCTCCTTTCTCTCCCCCTCTGAAATTACCTATATTACCATCTGATTTGATGACGCGATGACATGGGATTTGAGGACCACATAGATTGTTCTTCATTGTTGTACCAACAGCTCTACTAGCATTTGGTAACCATTTTGGGTCTCTCAGGGATAGTTCTTTAGCTAGGTCTCCATATGTAGTTACTTTACCCTTAGGGACTTCAGTTAATATCCTTAAGATGGCCTGTTGGTATCTGCTTAAGGTTGCCAACTTCTTCTCATCTTCAGCTGTAATCTTATACATCTTATTAATTGTATAAGGTCCCCAATCTAATATCAATTACTTTACAAATGCAGTATAGATGATTAAAATTGTACAATATTAAATTCTTATCACACTTCAATTTATTTAATCAATGAATTTATCATCACTTTATCAAATGTAAATAAACCTTCACTTATTTAATAGGGGATATTACAGTGTACGCTTCTTAGAATACATGTAATAGATTGCCACAACCAATTCTCCATTGGCAATCACCATATAATATGCTGACTGAATCTCCTCTAGTGTAACCATTCATTAACACCTGAAATAAAAGTAATGTACCCAAGTAATTAACATATACATTTAAATGAAAGAGTAGCAGACGTTTTTCATGTGACAGAATTCTTAGTATCCCAAAACTGGAGTGGCCCCTGCATAAGCATTCTATAGCATATGAAGAGCCTTAACCCGAATAAGCCACCCATACTCCACATACAACACACAGAGAGAACAAGCCTAACACAAGAGAATATTTACACAGCCCAAGCATCAGTAATTTTAGTACGGGATTGCTCCAGCTACATGACTTTAGAATACTCATAGCTTAGAATGCTTCCATTTTTTATTTATAACTTATTATAAGTTGATGATTTCACTTAAATTATGTTACGTTTAGCAGTGGATAAAATCTGTGATTAATGAAATAAAAAAAGAGGTTATAAGTGATTGTTTAATTTACATGAATAATGGTAGAACCGTAATTGTGTTAGCTGCACTAACGATTTTTCCTCTACCCGCCTCAGAATAAGCAACACGCAAAGCATCCAATGTTTTCTCAGACTCATACACTTCAACAATGCTCTCAATCACGCCATAAGGCACTCCACGCATAACCAGTTTAAACCCATGCTTCTTCGTGACTTCATCCTGTTTAGCTAAATATTCTTTCCACCCATCGCTTGTTAGGGCGTTTCCTGCATCATTGATTTGCCAATAAACAATATAATGGTACTTCATTTCTAACCCATCCTATCAATAGATTGGTTCTATTATCTTTTAATTGATAATATAACCTGAAATCAGGTTACTCAAACAATTATTAAAACATACCGATAATGGTAATATAAAGTATAAAAGTGGACCCGAAGAGATTTGAACCTTACCCCATGTGGAGACATCACCCGCAATCCCAAATTTTTGTTCACTAAATTGTATATTTAGTTGGTTAAATTCATCTTTTCCCTTGCTATCCTTGTCCTCTCAAGGGTTTCCTCTAAAGATCTAGACCCCGCAAACATGTCCGGATAAATCCTCTTAACCTCCAAATACAATGACTTAAAGGGCAAATAGAAATCGAAACCATAGAGAGCAAGATGCCTCTTCATATAAGGCTCAAACCTCTCGTAAACACCAATGATTGCTGCGGGTGAATATATTTTTAAAATCTCTTCAATGCTTGCTGTCTTCTCTATCCACATGTTCCCAATGGTGTTGTAGCAGTTCAATATGTAGAGTACTTTGCTCCATGAGTCAGGGTTTGTGAATGCTCCGTATTTACTGGAGTTCCTCTAATGTGTTCCAGTCGTTCATTTTGTACATTGTGTAGACGAATGTGTTGTAGTATTCTAGGCTGAAGTTTGGTAGTCTCTGTGTTATCCTTTCTTTTCGTTTGGTTTTTTCAGCATTTCTTAGTGTTGTTATGTAGTAGTATGCTGCGAAGCATACTCCAGTTGCAGTTGCTATCTGTGAAAATATCTGGATAATGTCCAACAACTCTTTCTCAACCATAATTTAACCTCTGAATTAATTTAGTATGAACTAAGGGTAAAATCTGTGATTCAAAATAATTTTTGTTCGGGAGTATTATTAGTAAAACTGTTTAATATAACAAGTTATTTACTAAATGAATAATGTAATAGCCTCATTTTAAAATGTTAGTCTTTCCAGCATTTGGCTATATCCTCTCCTCGGCAAAGCCAAACACCTTCACGTTTAAGCATGTGTTGAATGAGGGATTCGACCATCATTATTCTATGTGCCCTTCCACTAACATATGGGTGCAGTGTTAAAGTGTAAACGCCATTTGATATATTTTCGTACATATAATCAAATTCTTTACTCCATATTTCAAATACTTCGCTAGGTGTGTGCAGGCCAGGATTGAGGGTTGGTGTGCGTTGATATTCGAAGAGGGGCCAATCATCCATCGCCCAAGATACTGGCAGCTCTAATATTTTTGATTCAACTCCAAAATGCCATGGATCATTTGGGGATCCATGATCCCCGATACGACATTTATAGACATTGAAATCGTCGCCCATTTGGGTGCTGTCATATAGGTAGCCATGGTCTTGTAAGAGTTTGATTGTGTTGTTGCTGCATGCGAAACCACCTGAGCGGTTACCAATTGGATATTTGCTAGTGATTTTCTTTATTGATTCCATTGCTTTTTCTAGTAGTTCATGTTCCTTCTCATAACTCAAGTCTGGAGCATTTTCGTGGCACCACATGTGGTGACCTACCTCATGGCCTTTCTCATGGATTTTCTTTGTTAATTCGGGGTATGTTTCTACTGTCCATCCGGGGATGAAGAATGTTGTTTTAAAATTATATTTATCGCAGAGGTTTAACACTCGGGGTACGCCTACGCGCGCCCCAAACTCGCCACGAGATATGAATGTGGGGGTTGTTTCGCCTCTAAGGACGAATGCTGACATTGCATCAAAATCCCAGCTGAGGACTACTGCAACTTTTTTTCCTTTTGGAAGAATAATTGGCATGATAATCAATGGAGATGATATATTATTATGCTTTTATTGAAATTTCAACTTCTAAAATCTTTGCTTGATAATAACCTATTTATTTTATTTTTTTAAATTGGGATTATTGGCATATTGGATCCATTATATCAAGTGTTGGGGAGATTGGCAAAAAGTGTTTAGATAATGTTTTTGTCTTAATTTCCTTCCAATACTAATTCCAGCTTTGCTCTGGTTCCACCGCGAATTACTGTTAAGATAATTTTTTCTCCGACTTTTCTCTTTAAAATTTCTC
>VGJH01000130.1 GCA_016867505.1 Candidatus Bathyarchaeota archaeon | reverse complement strand
TTAGCACAGCATACAAATGGGGTATTGATTCAGATGGAGAAGGCTCAGCTTACACCCTAACAAATGCTTTTGATGTTCAAAACATTGCTACACACGAGGCGGGACATACACTGATGCTTGACGACCTGTACACATCTGCAGCTAGTGCATTAACAATGTATGGTTACGGTGATTATGGAGAAACATACGCTAGAACTTTAGGAGCAGGAGACATTTCAGGAATAAAAGCAATATACCCATAAAACAATTATATTGACTGAAAGAGTAAACTTACCCAAGTTTAAACTCGTTCAATACAATCAGCTTAGGATACCTTCCCCTTTTTGGTAGCTTCGCCATAACCAGACTTAATCCATCAACCATTATTAATCCAAATCGTGTCTGTCTCACTCGCTCGAGGTGATTAATCAACTCATTAAAGCCCTCTATACTCTTGTACTGCGCTATGCTGAGGTGAGGTAGAAAACGGGGATAATCATTCCTAAGCTTCCTCATCCCAGGAATCTGAAGTAATGACCCGTTTATCTCCCTAATTACTCCTCCATCATGGGCTTGAATAACCACATTCGACCCAAAGTGATTCAGATGTTCTAGCTTAACCTCAAAGGGTTTAAAGTCTTTAAGTCTCACATCAATGGCTTTCACAAGGTCTTGAAGAGCTTCCTCTGTTACTTCATCTTCCAACCTTTTCTCAGGCATCAGGAAACAGTCCAGTTCTTTGACGGTTAAGTGAAAATACCTCTCCGGGAAAGCATCAATGCATTGATACTTCTTCAGTTCTGATTGGAACTGCTTCACATTATCAACTACTTTCCTATCTTTAACCCGGATGAGAGTGGTTATGTAATCGGTTCTGCCTTTTGCCCAGTCATTATTGATCCAGCCCGTGAATACTTGTGGTGGTTTGAAGCGGTTCTCCCAGATCCGATCATACTCTTCCGCTTGCTTAAGCCAATTTTCCTGCAAGTATTATCAAATAGTTCTCTGCTTCAGAGCCTTAAAATCTTGGGTAAAAGCATTAGCGCTTCAAAAGCATCAGTGTAACCGATTTTGCAAAAATTATTGATTATCCAATTTTTTATCATTATTAAGCAAAAAGACCTTTTTCTCCCAAAATTTTGTAATCTTTTCTAAGTATCGAACCACAACCACATTGCTAGACCATAATTTCTGAAAGCTTGATTAAGTTTTAATTACTCAATTGAGTAGAATTAATCATGTTTGAACAATTAACAACTTCACCGATACCTGAATACCTTCTAATTGCTGGAGGGGTCATTGCAGTGATTATTGGGATATTTGGTGGAAAGAAAGCCTATAATGTTGACATAATTGTTTCAATGATTGGGTTTGGTATTGGTTTTATTTTGATTGGTGAAGGGATCATAATCTGGGCAAGTAAGAGCTGGGCTTATCAGGTTTGGGCAACGATGCTAGTGCTTGGTGTTGGGCTATTCTTCAGAATATTCAGTAAAGTTCCAGTAGCATTAATCCTGTCAGTGATTCTTGCAAGCTTAACATACGTGTTCCTCGGCTTTCTTGCATTACCAGCCAACTGGACTCTTTTTGGAGCTGCAATTGTCTTTTTCGCTACAATGTTTTTCGTTGGGTCAGTTGAGTCACTTGTAGATACTGTTGGAAAAATTCTTGGGTGGAGACCTGTTTTATTCATTTTAGGATGCGCAACATTGATTGTTGCTTTCCTAACTATAACTGGATACTTTTAAAAAAAGGATGGATTAGAAGAGTTTGGAAGGAGCTTAAACTCTTCTTCTCCTATGGTCGCTTGCCTATTACCCAGCCAAAGTATTTACCGTTTAAATCTTCTTTAATCTCATTGATTATGCTTGATGCGAGATCCTGTTTGCCTTTACTCATGCTTTCCAGCATTTCATCAACATCGCCCAATGCATCAAGTACTGTCTGTTTAAGTGCCTTAACATCCCAGCCCTTTTTTTGACCATAAGTGACTGTGTCATTCAATGAATGTATGTGAGCATTCAGTTTATCCATGCCCTTGAGTAACTGGCCATACTCAGCTTCTTGAAGACCATCGATGTCATCATCGATATCTTCAAGCAAATCTTCAATCTCTTTCAAGTCTACTTGCTGTCTTAGTCGAAGCCTCTCAAGCAATTTTTCAGCTGAATTTAACCTATTCTTGAGGCTTGTCATCATTTTGTTTGTCTTCAGCACGCCTAATCTTTCTCGTATTCTTAGCACAGCTTCCTCAAGCTTCTGTATCCTTAGCTCTATTTTCTCCATGAATTTGAGCATCATTTCACGTTTGTGCTCCTTAGTCAACTCTTTCAACAAGTCCTGAGCATCTTTAATCATTTCAAAGGCTTCTTTGATTAGTCTCAAAGCTTCTGTATTATTATTTGCTCCAATCTGACTTAATGCATTAGTTAGTGTGACATTTGCTTCCATAAGCAGATCAGAGATATCCTCTGTCTCGGTTTCGTTGCCCTCAAAGTCCTTGACTGTTTCATTGAGCTTAACTATGAGTTTTAACCCTCTCTCAATCCTGGCTTCTAAGGCATCCTCATCTGGGATTTCAACAGGTTTTCCTGCAGCATTTATGGCAATTTTCACTGCGTTCATGAAGTGTACTTGAGCCCTGTTGAGTGCTCCGAGTGCAGCCTCAAATTTGTCATCTAGTATGAGTGCCTCTGCATCTGCAAGTGCTTCTTCACCATGCTCATAATTCTCGTAGACTGATTGTGGTAAAGTAGCATTCTCAAGTTCCTCAAGAGTGTTATCAGCTAACTCCTGAGCCCTGAGTGCTACCAGCATGTACTCCTCTGCGAGATCCTCACCTGAGATCTTTGTTACGAAGAAGTTGGTCATTGCACTTGCTATGCCAGACTGCACTATAATGTTGTAGAGTCCAACACTTGCATTAGCGGGAATTATGTATGTGGTGTTGTATGTGCCTAAGGCTGTCACATTGAAAGCTGTTCTATTCAAGACTGTGGTATTTCCTTTCCAGATAGTTATGTTAGCTGAGCCTGGAACTCCTTTGACAGTGATGTTCACTGTCTCTCCTGCTTGGTAATATCTCTTATCAGTATTGACGTTCCAGTTGGGTCCAGCTAACGTGGCTGGAATTATTGGTATAAGTAACATGGCTGCGATTAAACCAACGATTATTTTTTTGTTCATCACTATTTCACTGATTATATGCACACCACTGATGATATATCAGGGTCACGCAGGAATGATTTGGAACACCTGTTCCAAAAAAAATACTATTTACCAAGTCTCCAGTAAATAAAAACGATTAAACCAAAAATTGCCACATACAACCCAGCCATCAAGTAAAAAACTTGATTGTATCCCTTATCTTCAATGGGTTTGGGATTAACATCAACATCTCCTAATATGTAACTTACTGAGAAAGTGCTAGCAGGGAGCACAACATTTTGTTCCCCCTGAACAGTGTATAAGTCAAGAGGAATAATACTTGTGGAGAGAAGACTCGCGTTTTTGGGAAGAAGCAGGGTCGTTGTAGCTGATGCGGTGAAGTTAATTGTCCATAAATTCCCAATTTTACTAGTATAACTACCAGAAGAGTATGTGATATTTATAGATAAAGAACCCAGGGTTACAACTGAAATGCCTGATTTAATCATATTATTTTCAAGCAACCTGTTGTTCTCATTAACTACAATAACATCTGTAATATTATTACCATTCAACTCAATATTCACAGAAGTTTTCGAAGAATCAACTTTAACTAAGTAATTCACATCGGCAAAACCATCCGAATATATTTTCACAATTATGTTGTCAAGAGCATAATCTTGTGAATAGGATAAAATAACAGGGTTAAATAGAATAAAGAATAGCATGGAAAATTTTATTAAATTTGAGCTCATTTCCTCTATATAATCACAGAAATGAATGGATTAATATTTTGAATAATATACTTCTACTTTTTTAACAGCTTCAACTATGTTGTTTAAATCATCTTTTGATAAATAAGGATGCACGGGTAAACTTAGTATTCGTTGACTAACATCCTCTGATATTGGGCATTTACAGGGTTTCATTAATTTTTGAATTATTGGCTGCCTGGTTAATGGAGTAGGATAATGAGCTGCACAATCAATATTCTCAGCAATTAATGCTTTCATGAATTCATCTCTATTACACCTCAACTTATCGGTGTCAATCACGACGCTGAAGTAACTATAACTGGGATTAGTCTTCTCTGTTATCTTCTGGGGATGAACAGATTCAACCTTTTTAAGCCCTTGAATAATGGCTTCAGCGTTTTCTCGTCTTTTAGTTATGAACTCATTCATCTTAGCAAGTTGATTTAAGCCAATAACAGACATAATATCTGTGATTCTATAATTTAATCCCATAATTACATGATTGTAGCGGGACTCATCACCGTGACTACGTATTAAGCATCCTAGTCGATATAATTCAGGATCGTTGGTTGTTACTATTCCTCCTTCACCTGTTGTAAGTGTTTT
>VGJH01000129.1 GCA_016867505.1 Candidatus Bathyarchaeota archaeon | reverse complement strand
TGTTTCTGGATCCCTTATAGCGCCACCAACAACAAGTGTGCCTTTAAGAAATTTTTTTACTAATCCTATCATTTGTGCCGGAACCGGATCTTTTACCCCTGAACCAGCTTCAAGATATATGTATCTCATTCCTAAATTTTCTGCTGCTAAACTATATGCTAAAGCAAGTTCTGGCTTATCAAGTGGTATACCACGGGCATTACCCACATATCCTGCGGTTCCTCCGCTACCAATAATTAAATATCCCATAGGTAATGTTTCTAGATTGTATTTTCGAACTGTGAAAGCTGCAAGGGCTTGGGCTTCAATTATATAATATGGATTTGATGAATTTAAAAGACTCATAAACCAAATTGCATCAGCATACCGACTTACACCAGTTAAGTTATTCGGGAATAATATTACTGGAATCTTTACTTCCTTTTTTATTTTTTTTACAAAATCATCCAACTCACTATTTGATGCAATTGTTGAACCCCCAACCATAATTGCTGCAGTTCCTGCCTCTTCTGCCTCTTTAACTATTCTTATACAATCATAACCCTCACTTTTATCTGGATCAAGGAGGGTCATGTGTATACAACCTTCTTCTTTAATTTTATTCAGTATGTACTGTTCGACATTATTATGCAACTTTCTTCTCTTCCACCTTTGCGACACCATAATATTGGTCAACAAAAATACTGTACGCATCAACTTCAGCTGTAAGGGGGTCAATTGGGACTCTGCTCTTTAAACCACAGCTGCTGCAACGAATGCCTGCAATGTTATTTTTCTTATCCAATGTTACTTTAACTGTGTTTTTAGCACAGTTTGGACATAGAAAGAATTCAGGTAAAGTTTTCCTAATTATTTTTTCTTCTTTCTTTCTTCTTCGACCCATTTAACCCATCCTCGTGATTGATTCGTATGAGTAAATTATTCACTTAGTCTTAAGATTAATGGAAGTGAACGTTTATGCCCATTATTTTTTATTCTTTGTATTATATTATCCACAGATTCAACGCTTATTTTTAACTCTTTAGCGATTTCCTCTGAATTATAGCCTTTTAAAAACGAAAATACGATTAAATCAAGCATATCATAATTTAAACCAAGCTCGTTTTCTGTTAATTGGTTTACCCATAATCTAGCTGATGGAGGTTTTTTGATTATCCGTTCTGGTAATTTTAAATGATTTGCTAATTGTCTAACCTGATTTTTATGTAAATCACCTAATGGCATTACGTCTACACCCCCATCACCATATTTAGTAAAATATCCTAAATATAATTCGGTTTTATTACTTGTACCGATAACCATTTTATTTGTCAAATTAGCATAATAGTAACCAATCATCATTCGCACCCTTGCTTTCAGATTTCCAAAAGCAATTTTATTTTCTGGATTGAAATTTGGAATCTGTTTACATATCATATGTAATATTGGTGTGATTTCAATCCGCTCACATGTGAGATTTAACATGTTACATATTGATATCACGTCTTCAACATCTTCTGATGGTGTGACATCACGTTCAGGTAAAGTCAAAGCAAGAACATTTGATACACCAATAGCTTTTGCTGTTAAAGCAACGGTAACTGCTGAGTCGATACCCCCACTAACTGAAACAACTGCTCCATTTACCTTTGCAATTTTAATTTGATCTGAAATAAAACACGTAATTTTATCTTTAACGACATCACAATTTATATTTAATTCATTAATTGATCGCATGGTTTTTTAATGTATAACCCCTCTTAAATTGTTTATGAACAAAATATATAATAAATAAGCTAATATTAACTAAATATATATGCGTTTTTATGTATATTTTAATACTCTCAGTCTAATTATTTTCAACATATGAGACTTATTTGGTATACACTTTTGGCGACAACTTTATTTATAAAACCAAATTATTAATTGGATGAATGAAGAAATGCAAAACGAAAATAATGTACAAAATTTAATAGATAAAGCCTTTAAAGACCCAATTACAAATTTATTATTAGAAAAAAGCACTTTAACTCATATTCAGTTTGAAACATTAATAATTGACCTTTTAACAGACATTTTGTCTGATGAAAAAGTTTCTTTTAACCAAAAAGCTAATTTTAGAAATAAAAAAGTAAAAAGAGCCTCATTTAGTAGGACTTTATCACAAGCAAGGAAACGAATATCCTCATCAATATTCACTATTATATTATTAAGTTATATTGGAGTATTTGAAGAGAAGCCTTTTGAGAGTTATTTAATTTTAGCTGAAAAATTAAAAGACTATTATCAATCACTAGAAAAAAGTGAGTTTAAATTTACGAAAAGTAATTACAAAAAAATGGAAGAAGAATTATTTGATAAAATAAATAGTTTATCAAAACCTACAAGTTTAAAAATTATGTGATATCACACTACATCACATTTCTTAAACCAATACATGTTTGTCCTAAAGATATTCCACCGTCTCCTGAAGGACATTTTTGATTTAAAAATATCTTTTTATTATTTTTTTGTAATTTTGAATAAATTTTATTTGAAATAAATTTATTAACAAATACTCCTCCTGAAAGTATTATTTTATTAATTTTTTCATAATCAGATATATTTAATACAACTTCATTTAATCCTTCTACTAAATAATTTTGACTTATTGACGCTATATCGCTAGATTTTAAGTTCTCATTATAATTTATAAAATATTTAATAAGATTATCAATTTTTAATTCATAAATATCTTTATTTTTTTCAATTTCTATCTTAATTGGTAATTTTGGATTACCTTGAACTGCGTGAGATTCTAATTTCATTGCTGGTTCTCCTTCATATGTTCTATAATAACACAATCCAAGCAAGGCTGAAATTGAATCTAAAAAACGACCAGCACTAGAAGTTTTAATACTATTATTCTTTTTACATTGTTGAAGTACCAAGTCTAATTCTTCTCTACCATTTGGTAATGCTTCATTTATGTGATTTAATGTGATGTCACGTATTTCATCATCAGAATAAATTTTACTTAATTGAGCTATTAACATCCTATATGGATAGATTGAGGATAAATCACCTCCAGGCATTGGTGTATATTGTAAACTACCTGCTCTTTCAAAATCAGAATACGTGGAAATTAGAACTTCACAACCCCAAATATTGGTGTCTAGACCATAACCAGCACCATCTAATGCTACTCCAATCACTTTTTCATCCGGATCTATAAGATTTTCTGCACATGCTGAAACAATATGAGCGTGATGATGTTGTGATTTAATTAAAGGAACACTCAAATCTTGTGATATTTTTAATGCTAGGTGTGATGTCATATATCCTGGATTAGCATCACATGTAATCACATCTGGTTTTTCTTTAATTTTTAATAAATTGTACATAAAATTAATGGCTTCCTCTTCATATTCCAGAGCTTCCAATGTAGTAATGTCGCCTAAGAATTGAGTTAAAAAACATTTATTTTCTCTAGTTATTGCACTAGAATTTGCTAGTTCTGCTCCTACTCCTATAGCTATTCCACTTAATTTTGGAATTTTTATAGGATCTGGAATATATCCTCGGCTTCGTCTTAAAAAAACACTTTTTTTATGATTTATTCTGAGTAAAGAATCATCACATCTATTAAAAATTTTACGATTATGAAGTAAAAAATAGTCAGCAATTTTATTTAATTTTTTGAATGCGTCATCATTTGAAATTATCATTGGTAATCCTGATGGATTACCACTTGTCATTATTAATGCTGGAACATTAATTTTTTTAAAAACCATCTGTTGTATGCCAGAATATGGGAGCATTACACCAACTCTATCTAATCCTGGTGCAACTAAATCAGAGATTATATTTCCTTTTTTCTTAAGTAAAATAATTGGTTTTTTCCAATTTGTTAAAATTTTTATTTCTGTTTTATTTGGATCAGTAAATTTCGTTACTTCCTTAATATTTGGAGACATAAGTGCGAATGGTTGATTTGGTCGTTTTTTTCTGATCCTTAATTTATTTACAATATCATCTTCTGTAGCAAGTGATGATAAATGTACGCCACCTATTCCTTTAATAGCAATTATATTTCCTTCGAGAAGTAATTTACCAACTTCATAAAAAACATCATTTGATTCTATTTGTAAACCAATAGAATCAAATAAACTCATTTTTGGTCCACATTCTGGGCATGTAATTCCTTGAGCATCAAATCTTCTGTTTAATGAATTATTATAATCATTAGTACATTTTTTGCATAATGGGAATTCATCTTGATGTGTTCTTTCTCTATCATATGGCAGTGATTTTATACCTGAAAATCTTGGCCCGCACCATGCGCAAGCTGTGAATGGGTATTCAAACCATCTACTATTTGGATTATTCATATCATTCAAACAATCAGGGCATATACCAATATCTGGAGGAAAAATTCCTGAAACTGGTTCATTACCATTTCGACTTTTATCGATTTGAAATTTATTAAATTTATTATTATACTGATTAAATTTTATTTTTATTTTATTTATTTCAGAGACT